>JAGCTG010000070.1 GCA_017963785.1 Bacteroidaceae bacterium
AAAGGAGAAGAAATATATCGACGAGTGCGGCGCAGCCAATTTCTTCGGTATCAAAAACAATACCTACGTGACTCCGAAGTCCACATCTATCCTGCCCTCCATCACCAACAAGAGCCTGCAGCAGCTGGCCCTCGACCTTGGCATGAAGGTGGAGTGTCGTCAGATTCCTGTGGAGGAACTCGACACCTTCGAAGAAGCCGGAGCCTGTGGCACAGCCGCCGTCATCAGTCCTATCGCCAAGATTGACGACCCCGACACCGGCAAGAGCTATGTCTTCAGCCATGACGGCAAGCCCGGCCCCCTCTGCGAGAAACTCTACAAGAAACTCCGCGACATACAATACGGCATCGAGCCCGACATCCACAACTGGAACATCGTGCTGGACTAAGAAACGAAACAGGCAATATGAACCCCGATAGTTAACTGCTGTCGGGGTTTCTCTTATCTTTCAGCTAGTTATGAAAAGGCGGCTTTGGGTTGCAACGCGAACAGAGATAATTCTGGCGCGAACAGAGATAATTTCGACGCGAACGGGGATAATTTCAGCGAAGTCCGAGCTCGTGAAAATTTAGTGCGAAGGCGCGGGTAGAAAAATCGAGGAAAACTTTCATTTCCGCACGGTAATGATTTCAAGTCCGCGCGGAACTGGAACGGGAAATCAGACTCAGTTTTTCGCAGAGCGCGCCTAATTGTTTTAAGGTCGCAATTATTTTTTCTTAAGTCCACGTTTGTTTTCGTAAGAACGCTTTTCAATAATCTTGCAGCGCCTTTTGTGCAGTTTTTCGCAGCATTTCGCCCATTCCAGGCCGCTACCTCCAATGCCTCCGAGCTACTTCCGACTCTACACTCTCGACTAATATTGGCTTTACTGCATTTTTCGGAGGTGCGGAGGGAGGGACGAAGAAAAAACTTTAATCAAAAAACTCAGGGAAACTCCGTGGTAGAGAGTTTTCCTGAGTTAGGCATAACAATGTTGTAATTATTGTCTGTTCACTCGCCGTTGATTATAAAATTATAGATTGCTACTACGTCGGCGGTGTTGACATTGCCGTCACCATTAACGTCTGTGGACTCTTTCTTTATGTTTACCATTACAGGGCATGTAGCGTTTAGATTTGAACCATCAGTCGTTGTCGCCGTAATTATTGCTATACCATTTGCGACAGGCGTAACGACTCCATTTTCATTTACTGTCGCGACGTTAGTGTCACTACTTGTCCATACAATATTTTGACTTGCGTTGGAAGGTATAACTTGTGAGGACAGTTGCTCTGTTTGCGCAGTTCCTGTCAACAACAGATAATTTTTGTTCAAAGAAACATTTGTAGGCATTACTCCAATGACATGACCATTTTTTATCGAAAATGTTGCATCATATGGTGCTACCTTATAACCCTTGTCTATACTTTGACCGTAACTGTTTGTCTCATACGTAATAGCAAGAGCGTCAAACATCTTAACAGTATACTCTCCGTCAGCAAGCTTACTTCCATCAAAAAAGACAGTGATTACAGTACCTTCGTTGCCTATGAAAGGACGAGAAATTGCAGGACCAGCAATAGATATAAATAAAGCATTGTCTCCATGTTGAGCTGAGCCATAAGACGTTACAGCAGAATGATAATTCCATCGCTCTGTATCGGTATACTCCGCTTTCTTTTTTTCTTCATCCCATAGGAAATAATTGACATTTACGGGCGCCTGTATACATACCTCAAGGGCATAAATATCAATGTAAGGATTATCCATACAAACACTTACTGGTATTCTGGATTTGTCGTTAGTACTACCTATAATAAGACTCATTGACACCTGAGCGGGCACACTCTGGCATAGAAATGACAATACTAAAAAAAAGATGCCCTGATATAACCTTTTCATCTTCTATTTATTGTTTGGTTCGTTTCTTGATGGTCGGATATAAATCTCCAACATTGATTCTCTGTCTCGTTGCCTTTTATATTCAGGCTTATCCTGCGGTCATCTTTAACAATGCCGAGTTTTTCCGAATTTGTTGACAGGCATCGTCCTATTTCGGAATTCGCGTGTTTGAAAATACCATGAACATTACCTATCGCGTAATGAGCAAGTCTTTGCACATACCATCTCTCATATTCAGGAATTTGGATAAGCTGCATGATAAAATCATGAGAGTCAAATCTATGTTCGTTTTTCTCTCTTAACACAAAGATGATTTCTTTTGCCATTTCTAATGGTAGAGCCATATTCTTAATCGCTTTCCCTGCCAACTCCCCAATGCAGGATGTTAAGTGTTCTTTTTACACATATACAAAAAAGCGTGGGAGTCCTGTCTGTTGCTCATCCCACACCTGAAAGCTCTAGCATTGCTTAGTAGTCAAGATAAGCAACGCCGAAGCCCACGCCGATATGCATATATACCCATTAATATCGGTATATGTGATTACATATCTAAATGGACGTCTTTGTCGCTATTGTCTCTTAACTACTGTTTTTGAACTGCTAGATTCTCAGGTGTCAAGAATAAAGCGCAAGTACGCCTTTCAATATATAGATTCTCTTCCCGTTTTTACCCACTCACTGGAGGGCTTCGGTCAAAGAACGGTGCAAAGATAGTAATTATTTAATACGTGGCAAATATTCGGAGGTATATTTCGTTATTTTATCGGGAAGAATAAGAAAAAGTCCGCTGCCTTTTGGGTAGCGGACTCTTCCGTATTGTGATAAGTGGGAAGACTTATTTCTTTATTGAGTTCATCAACTCTACGTATTTGAGCACGTTGGCTGCGAGGGCGTTGTCCTCCTCGTATTTGAGGGCTTCCTTGGCATTGGTCTCTGCCTCTGCGAAGTTGTCCTTCTCCATTGCCAGCCATGCGACGTAGGAGTATGCCTGAGCGCGATGCGGATGATAATCCTCGCTTGCGAACTTAGGATCTTGCAGACGCTTGATGGTCTCCTTCATATAGTTGGCTGCGACCTCGTTGGGGTGCTTGCGGTCAACGAGCTGGTTGATACGTGAGCGCCAGAAGATACCGAGGTAGCTGGGCTCGCCGGACTTTACCATTTCCTCGTCGACCTTGGCATAGATGACGTCACCTTCCTTGATGTAACCGATGCGCTTGAGCGAGTCGGCCTGGGTGGCGTTAGCAGCGTTGTAGTAAACACGGCCCAAGCGGAAGAGCTCGTTGGTGTCGTCTTCCTTCTTAGCCAGCTCCATGAACTTCTTGTAGGCAGGGATGGCCTTGTCGTAGTCCTTGGTCTTCTCGTATGCCTTGGAGAGGTTAAACTGAGCGGCAGGGTCTTCGGGAGCCAGTTCGGCAGCCTTGGCATAGGCAGCAGCAGCACCGGGGAAGTCCTTCTCAATGGTCAGGTACTGGCCGAGGTAGCGGTAGTCAATCTCCTGATATACAGTGTCGGGATACTGACCGATAAACTTATCGTGAGCAGCCTTGGTGGCAGCCTGGGCGGCAGCATACTTGGCCTCCTCATACTCGTCGGTCTTGGCCAGCAGATTGACATTGCTCAGGAAGATGATACGGTTTAGCACGGGGTCTTTGGGGTTGCTGGCAAGGAACTTCTGCGACTGCTTGAGAGCGCCCTCATAGTCCCTGGCCATGAAGAGGATGATGACATACTCGCGCTGCACGGTGGCATCGCCCTGTCCGTCGGGGAACTTCTCGAAATACTTGTTGTAGTATTCACGCGCATGGAGGGTATCGTCGAGCTGATAGTAGAGAGTACCGAGCACCTGGTTGATTTTGGGGTCGTCGGTCTTCTTCTGCTTGATTTCCTCCATGAGCTCGATGGCGTACTCGGGGTTGATGTAGCGATATACGCCCACTAGCTTCAGATATGGGTCTAGACTGTTGGGAGCTACCTGCTTGGCCTCCTCGTACTTGGTGGCAGCCATACCGTAGGCGTTGTTGTTGGCCATGCGGAACCAAGAGTCACCCTCCAGATAGATGGCTGGCAGATAGCTGGCGTCCATCTCATAGACCTTCTTTGCCAAACCTATGGCGTTACCGAAGAGCTTGTTGTCAAGAAACTTATAGCCAATAGCAATAAGCACTGGCTTGTTCTTCTTAAGCAGCTTGTTCTTATCAATAGCCTTCATTACGGATTCGTCAGCAGGATTCTCCAACAGAGTCTGCACATAACCATCCACCATTTCCTGGAACTCAGCAGGAATCTCGGGAATCTCAATCTGTGCCTTGGCATTGTTGTAACCAAAGATCAATGCCACAGCGGCAACGAGCGAAAATACTGTCTTTTTCATTTTTGTATTTAAGGTTTTAGTTTTTAATATCTCTTTATTATCACATTGTGCGACTGCACGGCCATATATGGCAACAGTTGCGAGAAACGAAGTATCATCATCTGGCCCATATTGTTATGGTTGGGCTCATCGGTGAGGTAGAAGAAGAAGTTGCGCTGCATCGAGCGGGTGCGCGGATCAGTGCTGGTGATGAATAGGCCGCGCGTGAGCGGATAGCTGCCTGAGGCGATGTAGAACTGGAATGGCTTGTAGTAGTCGTCGGCATCATCCGAGTCGTGCGCTCCCACACTCATTATCCTTACGTCGGAAAGGAACGACAGGCGCGTGGTGTCACTCTTATTGCCTACCCAGTCCACGCCGAGCACTCCGATGGCATTCTGCTTCTTGCTGACATAGTTGATAAGCTCCTCGTTGGTGGTGGCAGCTCTCAACTTGCCCTTCGGCTGCTTGCCTCCGCAGAGGGAGTCTTTCATATAGCGCACAGTCGAAGAGCCATTATTGTCAAATACTATCTCTATTTCGCCTTTCTGTCCGCCAGAGTGACGCAGCTGCCCCCAATCGGTAATCTTGCCCTGCATTATCTGCTTAATCTCATCGCGCGAGATGAGGGTGTCGCGACTGGCGTTGTTGGTAATGAGCGTTATGGCATCGTAGGCCACCACAGCCTGCTTGGCCACCAGATTATACTTGCCCAGCAGATAGTCCTTCTCCTTCTGCGAGAGCTGGCGGGTAACCACTATGGAGCGCACCGAGTCGTTAAGGAGCATGCTTACAGCGCTGTCCTCGGGCATGTAGAAAGGATCGACAAATGCCTTGGCGTTGCGGTCGCGGAAGTCAGCAAACAGCACCTCGAAGACAGGCTTGAAGGTCTCGTCCACTGCCACGCATACATAGTCGGCAACGGGCACAGTGTTGCCCTTGGAGTCAGTGCGGAACGTAGGCTCCTGGCTGCCACCGCCGCAAGCAGCCATCAGCGTCAGCACGATGACCGCAAGCAAACCGATTATGTATTTCTGCAACTTCATTATACCTTATTATATTATGCCCATACAGAGGGGCTATCTCTTATTAAATTGCAAAATTAAGAAATTATTGAGAATTAAACCACCTAAACACCCAATATTTTGAAAAATCAACTTAATTTTGCATTTGAAAGTACAAAAAGATGTCAAAAAACAAACTATCTAAGTTCGCCGACATGGCGACATACCCCCATGTCTTCCAACCGGAGGACAGCACCCCCACCCCGTCGCACACCTTCAAGCTGAAAGGGCGCTGGGCAGCAGAGTTTTTCCAAAACAGCAATCCCATAGTCCTTGAACTGGGCTGCGGGCGTGGCGAATACACCGTAGGGCTGGCCCGGCGTTTCCCCGACAAGAACTTCATCGGCATCGACATAAAGGGTGCCCGCATGTGGACTGGCGCCACCGAGTCGCTGCAATTGGGGCTGAAGAATGTAGCCTTTCTGCGCACACGCATCGAGTTTATCGAAAACTTCTTCGCTCCCGATGAGGTCAGCGAGCTGTGGCTCACCTTCAGCGACCCGCAGATGAAGAAGCCCACCAAGCGACTCACCTCTACATATTTCCTTGAGCGCTACCGCAAGTTTCTCGTCCACGACGGCCTCGTGCATGTAAAGACCGACAGCAATTTCCTCTTTACCTACACGGAGCTGATGTTGCAGCACAACAATATGGAGCCTCTGATGACGACGCGAGATTTGTATAATTCTCCGGAGTTTGCCGCAGACAAGCAGTTTTCTCCCCTGCTTCAGATACAGACATACTATGAGCAGCAGTGGCTTGCGCGCGGAATACCTATTAAATATATATGTTTCAAGCTGCCTCACGATAACCCATTGGCAGAACCCGAAGTAGAGATAGAGCTAGACTCCTACCGCAGCTACGCCCGCAACAAGCGTTCATCACTCGACAAAGCAAAATAAAAATTGACAATCATGACTCTCTATCCCAAACTAATACTCGATGCCCTCACACAGGTTAAGTACCCCGGCTCTGGCCAGAACATCGTGGAGGCCGGAATGGTTGACGACAACCTGCGCATTGACGGCATGAAAGTGTCGTTCAGCATAATCTTTCCTAAGAATCCCGACCCGTTTCAGAAGTCTGTGGTCAAGGCTGCCGAAGCAGCCATCCACACCTTTGCCGCCAAAGAGGCAGAGGTCAGCATCTCCGTCGACTACAAGAAAGACAACAGCCAACAGACAACAGACAACAGTCAATGGTCAATGGTCAATAATCAATGTAAGGTCATTGCCGTTTCCTCCGGCAAGGGTGGCGTAGGTAAGAGCACCGTGGCTGCCAACCTCGCCGTGGCATTGGCCAAGCTTGGCTACCGCGTGGGACTGCTTGATGCCGATGTCTTCGGTCCGTCCATCCCTACGATGTTTGACCTTGAGGACTACCGTCCCATGGGCGAGATGGTGGGCGACCACCAGCTGATTGTGCCCGCCGAGAAGTGGGGCGTCAAGATTCTATCCATCGGATTCTTTGTCAAGCCCGAGCAGGCCACCGTATGGCGCGGCCCCATGGCCAGCAACGCCCTCAAGCAACTCATCACCGAGGCCAACTGGGGCGAGCTCGACTATTTCATTATCGACACACCGCCGGGCACCAGCGACATCCACCTCACACTGATGCAGACGCTCTCCATCACTGGCGCCGTCATCGTCAGCACACCGCAGAAGGTGGCCCTTGCTGATGCGCGCAAGGGAGTGGACATGTATCAGAACGATAAGATAAACATTCCCATCCTCGGCCTTGTGGAAAACATGGCGTGGTTCACGCCTGCCGAGCTGCCCGACAACAAATACTATATCTTCGGCCGCGACGGAGTGAAGCAACTCGCCGAGAGTCTCGGCCTCCGCCTGCTGGGGCAAATCCCACTCGTGCAGTCGGTATGCGAGAGTGGCGACCAAGGGCAGCCCATTACTCTCGACCCAGCCACCCCCGTGGCGCAGGCCTTCCTCAGCCTGGCATCCACGCTTACTTATCTCGCGAAGTAAGTTGACAAGTTGACGAGGGATTGTTAATTATACGCCCCGTCAGCTTGCTGATAAATAGCAAATTGCGAGATTGCAAATTACTTTGCCATACTCATTGACGTGGAGCCTATCATCTGGCCGTCAACGAAGACAAACATTCGGTAGGTGCCGGCGGTGAGCATCTCACTAACATTGACAAACATCGTTACGGGTGTCTCCTCACCATTGTATTCCACTGTCTTGACGGCCGAGTAACCGAGGCTGGTTCCCTCGTAGCTGAAGGTGCCGCTCTGGTTCACCACGTCGTTGGTGGGCTTGAGTATGCGCAGATAGACGCGGCGCTCACCGGTCTTGGCTGTCACATTGCGCGAGATGCGGAACGATGCCACGAACTTGGTGATATCCTTAGTCTTCTTGGCGAGCTTGCCTTTCTTGTTCTGCGGCTGCAGGCTGAGGCCCGTGGCATCGAGCTGTGCAGCGATGGCCACCGTCTTGGTCAGTGTCTGCTTCTCCTCGGTAAGCGTGGTGATCTGCGAGGTGGCAGTGGTGTATTGCTGCTTCACCATTGCGTTCTCGTCGCGCAGCGACTGATTGAGCCTGTTGAGCGAGTCCACCTGGATGATATAGGACTTGAGCACCTCCCTCACCGTTGCCAGCTCTTTCTTGAGGCGTGCTATCTCGGCGGCATCGTCGTTCTTCACTTTCTTCAGCTCGGCCAGCAAGGCGTTGGCGCGGTTCTGCTCCTGCTCTATTCGGTGGAGCAGCGAGTCGTTTTTCACCGTACGCTTCATCTCGTCGTACTGCAAGGCAAACTGGGCATACTCGTTCTCCATCTCTTTCTTGTCCATCTCCGCCAGTTTGCGGAACTTGTCGTTGTTCTCTTTCTGCTCCTGGAGCTGCGAGGACAGACTATAGATGAAATAGCCGGCTACGCCGAGCAACACGAGTGCCACGGCACTCAGGATTATTATCTTTGCCGATTTCTTCATAGTAATGTGCATTTGATATTTGTGTGCAAAATTAATAAAAACTCCTAACTCCCAGCTCCTATCTCCTAACTTTTTTGTATTTTTGCAGAAGAAATGAATGTCAGAACCAATAGCGTTAAGGCGTGGGTGCTTGCGGCTCGGCCCAAGACCCTCAGTGCGGCGCTGATACCGGTGATGGTGGCGGCAGCGCTCGCCAGCCATGCCCCGCAGTGCAGCTGGGCAGCAATTGTGATTTGCGCTCTCTTCGCTGCCCTGATGCAGATAGCTGCCAACCTTATCAACGACTTGCTTGACTTCCGCAAAGGCACTGACGGCACAGACCGTCTCGGTCCGGAGCGAGCCTGTGCCCAGGGGTGGATAACGCCCCGTGCCATGCGTATCGGCATAGCCGTGGTGCTGGCTCTTGCACTCATCTGCGGCAGCCTTGTGCTAAGCCTCTCCCCAGCCCTCCCCTCATGGGAAGGGAGCCTCCCCCTTGAGGGGGGATTTGAGGGGGGCTGGATAATGGTCGCCCTCGGCGCAGCCTGCGTCCTATTCGCTTTTCTCTACACCAGCTGGCTCTCCTACGCTGGTTTGGGCGACTTGCTGGTTTTGGTGTTCTTTGGTTTCGTGCCCTGTTGTGGCACCTATTTCGCCGCCACTGGCACACTCTGCACCTCTGCATGGATAGCTGGACTCATCTGCGGAGTGCTGATTGACACGCTGCTGATAATCAACAATTATCGCGACCGCGACACCGACCACCTCAGCGGCAAGAAAACTTTGATAGCGACATTTGGCGAGAAGTTCGGGCGCTACTTCTACCTCGCCTGTGGCATTGCGGCTTGGGGGCTGACGTCTTTGCTCCCTTCCCATTGGGAGGGAATGGGAGCAGGCTTTACCCTACCTTATTTATTATTACATATTATAACTTGGCGCCAGATGGTGCGCATCCGCCAAGGGCGTGAGCTCAACCATATCCTGGGGCTCACCTCGCGCAACATGCTCATCTTCGGCGTGCTGCTCACCGTAGCCTTGGCGATATAGAACAACGCGCTATATCACACCGAGGACTCCGAGGAAGGCTGCCAGCAGGAGGATGGGGGCCACCCATTTGAGCAGCCAATAGACAAGGTTGGCAGAGCCGGGGCGAAGGGCGTGGTCGTTAGTTACGTCATCAACGAAGACTTTGCGCTTAACTACCCAGCCTACGAAGAGGGCTATGAACACTCCGCTCAAAGGCATCATGATGGTGGTGCAGAAATAGTCGAGCAAATCAAAGATGTTCTTGCCAAAGAGCTGCACATCGCCCCAAATGCCCATGCTCAGCGAGCATACCGTGCCAAGCACCAGACATACCGCGGTTACTATCATCGCGGCATAGCGGCGGCGTATGTGCCATGTCTCGTGGATGTAGGCTGTAGGCACTTCATAGAGCGAGATGGCAGAGGTAAGGGCAGCCAGCACCAAAAGGGCATAAAACAGTATGCTCATCAGCGATGCCAACACCGGCACACCGCTGAAAGCCTCACAAAACGCTCCAGGCAAAGCAATGAAAGCCAGCGAGGGGCCTGACTGCGGATCGATGCCTGCAGAGAAGACTGCAGGGAAGATGATAAGTCCCGACATGATGGCCACCATAGTGTCGATGATGCTGATGTTGGCAGCGGAGCGAATGATGTTAACATCCTTACCGAAGTAGGAGGCGTAGGTGCACAGACATCCCATGCAGAGACTCAGCGAGAAGAATGCCTGGGCGATGGCCAGTAGCACTGAACGTGTGGTCAGTTTGCTGAAGTCGGGATGGAATAGGAAGTTCAAGCCTTCCTGTGCGCCAGGAGCAAAGAGGCTGAACACCACCAGCACCACAAGGATAACGAACAGGGCAGGCATGAAAATCTTGCTGAGTTTCTCTATGCCTCTGCGCACCCCCGCCGTGATGGCAAAGTGACACATCAGCACAAAGGCTGCCATATATATCAACGGACTCCATGAGCTACTGACGAAAGAGCCGAAGAGGCTTTCGTAGCCGCTTGCATCGCCAGGGGTGAAGAGTGCGCTGAGGGTACCGTCAACGGAGAGGAACATATACTTCAGCACCCATCCTGCCACCACCACATAGTAGCACAATATTAGGCTGCCACCCAGCACGCCGATAAAGCCGATGTTGCCCCAAATAGGATGACTACTGAGCTTGCGATACGCATGGGCAGCATTGGTGTGAGCATGACGGCCTACAAAGAACTCCGCCACCATCAGGGGCACACCCAGCAGGGCGATAGCTATGATGTAAACGAGGATAAAGGCAGCCCCGCCGTTGTTGCCTGTCTCGATGGGGAAACGCCATATATTACCGAGGCCGACGGCGCTGCCCGCCGCTGCCATGATGATTCCGAATTTGCTCCCGAAGGAAGCCCTGTCTGGTTTCACTTTTTAATTATTGAACATTGAACATTGACACTTCGTTCTCTAACTTGCTTGCAAGATTTGCACCGGCTTCGCCGACAGCAAATGCAAGTTCTCGCGACTGCTTCGCAGTTGAACATTGCCGCTTCGCTCTCGCGGCTCTTGAAGGCCAGACCGCTGCGCGGCCACTGGCAAGCCGCTCGCGACCCCTACGGAGTTGAGGTTTAAAACTCCAATTGGGGTTTGTTGGCTCTGGCCTGCTCGAGGGTTGCCATGGGTGGGCGCTCGGCGGTGTTGTATTCATCCACCAGTGCCTGCTGTTCGCTGCGCAGAGAGGCGAGATATTGCCCGCGACTGGCAGGACTGAGCAGCTGCGCTGCAAGGATAGAGTTTTGCGACGCGTCCTTCACCCATACGACGGGACCGCCATAGAGGGGCGCTATCTTTAGGGCTGTGTGCAATGCACTGGTGGTGGCTCCGCCTATCATGAGAGGGGCGGCCACTCCTGCCTTGCAGAGTGCGTCGGCTGTATTGCACATCTCAGTGAGACTGGGAGTGATGAGTCCGCTGAGGCCTATGATGTCAGGCTTATACTTGATGGCTGCCTCCACAATCTGCTCTGCTGGCACCATGACACCAAGGTCTATCACCTTGTAGTTGTTGCATGCCATCACCACGCTGACGATATTCTTGCCTATGTCGTGCACATCGCCTTTCACGGTGGCCAGAAGCACTGTGCCCGCGGTGGGCGACTGTTCCCTACCCTGCTCTATGTAAGGCTGGAGTATCTCCACGGCTCGCTTCATGGTGCGGGCTGTCTTGACCACCTGCGGCAGAAACATACGGCCATCGGCAAAGAGGCTCCCCACGGTTGTCATGCCCTGCATCAGCGGCCCTTCGATGATATCGACAGCAGAGGGGTATTCCTTGAGAGCCTCAGCCAGGTCTGCCTCCAGATTGGAGGGGTCGCCCTTGATGAGAGAGTGGACGAGGCGGTCAGAAAGGTTGACAATTGAGCATTGAGCATTGAATATTGAAGATTGAACCCTTGAACCCTTAAACTCTTGAACTCCTGAACTCCGCTGGGCATAGTCTATGAGTCGCTCAGCAGCATCGGCCGTGCGGCAGAGTATCACATCTTCGAGCAGTGTACGCAGTTCGGTGGGAATGTCATCGTATAAAACTGACGTAGCGGGATTGACAATGCCCATGTCCATGCCAGCCTGTATGGCGTGATAGAGAAAGACGGCGTGCATCGCCTCACGCAGATAGTTGTTGCCACGGAAGGCGAACGACAGATTGCTCACTCCGCCGCTGACATGACTGCCTTTAAGATTCTCGCGTATCCAGCGTGTGGCGCGGATAAAGTCGAGGGCATAGCGGTCGTGCTCACTCATGCCGGTGGCGATGGAGAGGATGTTGGGGTCAAAGATGATGTCGGCAGGATTGTAGCCAGCCTTGCCAGTCAGCAAGTCGTAAGCACGCCTACACACTTCTATCTTACGCTCATAGGTGGTGGCTTGTCCCTGCTCATCGAATGCCATAACAATGACGGCGGCACCCAATTGACGCACCTTGCGGGCACGCTGCAGAAAGACCTCTTCGCCCTCTTTCAGCGATATGGAGTTGACTATCGACTTGCCCTGTATGCACTTGAGGCTCTGCTCTATAACATCAAAGCGTGAGGAGTCAATCATCAGCGGCACACGGGCAATATCGGGGTCGGAGGCAATGAGACGCAAGAAGGTGGTCATCTCGGCTGGTGTGTCGAGCATGCCATCGTCCATATTGATGTCGAGTACCATGGCGCCATCCTCCACCTGCCGGCGGGCTATGGCCAGTGCCTCGTCATAGTTATGCTCACTGATGAGTCGCAGAAACTTACGACTGCCCGCCACGTTGCATCGCTCTCCCACATTGATGAAGTTGATTTCGGGAGTGGCCTCCAGCACCTCAAGGCCGGAGAGGGTTAGGGTTGAGGATTGACCATTGAGAGTTGGGAGTTGGCGAGGAGGCTTGGGCTCGTTAGTCGCAGTTTTATATATAATCTTTTGGTACTCGGCTATGAATGCATCGGTGGTGCCGCAGCAGCCGCCGATGATATTAACGAGGCCGCGGTCCACGAACTCACGCATCTGCTCGCGCATCTGTTCGGGCGTCACGTCATAGGTACCGAGGGCATTGGGCAATCCGGCGTTAGGATGCACTGTAATATAATAAGGTGCCTTCGCCGCCAGCTCCTCAAGGAAGGGTTTTATCTCCTTTGGCCCGAAGGAGCAGTTGAGGCCTACGGAGAATATGTTGGCATGGCTAACCGACGCCAAGAAGGCGTCGAGTTTTTGTCCGCTTAGGGTGCGCCCCCCCTTGTCGCTAACTGTGAGCGAGAGCATCAGCGGCACCTCCTTACCCATGCGCTCCATGGTCTGCTCGGCGGCAAAGATGGCTGCCTTGGCATTGAGGGTGTCGAATATGGTCTCTATCAGCAGCCCGTCGATGCCCTCCGTCAGCAGGGCCTCCATCTGCTCGGTGTATGCGTCCACCAGCTCGTCGAAGGTAATGTCGCGTACTGCGGGGTCATTCACGTCTGGCGACATAGAGGCTGTCTTGTTGGTAGGTCCCACGGTAGCCACCACAAAGCGTGGCCACGCTGGATTGTGCTGAGTATATTCGTCGGTCAGGCTGCGAGCCAGCCTCACTGCAGCGCGGTTGATATCGCCCACCAGATGCTGGCAGTGATAGTCGGCCATCGAGATACGCTGTGCGGAGAAGGTGTTTGCTGTGATGATGTCTGCACCAGCCTCAAGGTAGCGGCGGTGTATGTCGCTTATCACATCGGGACGGGTGAGGCACAGCAAGTCGTTGTTGCCTTTCATCAGGCACGTGGCGTGCTTCATGAGGTCGCCCCTGAAGTCGTCCTCACTAAGGTTGTAGCTCTGTATCATAGTGCCCATGGCACCGTCGAGCACAAGTATGCGCTGCTTTATTGCTTGCTGCAGTGTCATTCTCTCCTTGCGTCTAATAGCTGTGATTTTTCGTAGCTCGCTCCATCTCACGGCGGTCGTCGCGGTCTTTCATCGTGTTGCGCTTGTCATACATTCTCTTACCACGGGCAAGAGCTATCTCCAGCTTTGCACGTCCTTGCTCGTTGACATACAGCTGCAGCGGCACAATGGTGACACCGGGATTTTTCAGTTGTTGCTCCAGGCGGATTATCTCCCTGCGATTGAGCAGCAACTTGCGGTCGCGGCGAGTGCGGTGGTTGTTGTAGGAGCCGTAAGAATATTCTGCCACATACATATTCTTTACCCACACCTCACGGCCATGCACATAGCAATAGGTGTCCACCAGCGATGCCCTGCTCTGGCGTATGGATTTTATCTCCGTGCCAGTAAGCACAATGCCCGCCGTGTAGCGCGACAGGAAGAAATAATCAAACTCCGCCTTACGGTTTTTGATTATCACGCTTGCCTTTATATTGTCTTTCTTCTTTGCCATGGATAGGGTTCTCAGGGTCTTTAAGGTCTTTAAAGTCTTTAAGATTTAAGCTCAAAAGCCTCGCACACCGCTTGCGTTATCTCTGGCTCGGCTTCCACAAACCAATCGTCGTAAGCATCCCACTCGGGGTGCTGCTCGTAGAGGGCCATAAACTCGTCATCGCTCTCGGTAGGTTGCTCCAGCTCACCGCGTGACTGCTCATACACGCCACGGGCATCATACAGCCACTTTGAGAAGTCCTTCAGTCCCCACAGCCGCATAGCCTTGGCAAAGGGGTTGAGGAAGATGAATGGCCCGTAGCCGTTTTGTATCAACTGCACAAAGCCACCCTCCAGCAACTCTTCGCGGAGTATGCTGTATGCCAACAGCGTCATCTCGTCAGAGGAGAGGCGTGTCATCGTCTCGACAGTGAGCTCACCGTCAAGGCGCTGCCATAACGGGGCTGTCAGGGTGTCTATCTTGTTGTTGTCTGCCGCCATCGCTGCTGAGGGTTTTGTTGTTTTAACTGCAAAAGTAGTAAAAAATTAGGAGTTAAGAGTTAGGAGTTAAGATAAAAGCTTATTTTTTGGCTTTTCAATTTCAACTTTTCAAATAAAAATCCGTATTTTTGCAGTTAAATTGAAAAACAGACGATGCAACTAAAGAATACCAAGTTCACCGAACTGATGCAGCGACGCATCTGCAATGTGCTGATTGTAGCCAACCCCTACGATGCGTTTATGCTGGAGGACGACGGCCGTGTGGATGAAAAAATCTTCCAGGAGTATGCCCGCCTCGGATTGTCCTTCCCTCCTCGCTTCATCCAGGTCAGCACCGAACAAGAAGCCGAGACTCACCTCGCCAATGGCGAGATAGACCTCGTGATATGCATGCCGTCGCGCACAGCTGGCGACGACAACGATGTCTTCGACATGGCGCGCAACATCAAGACGCGCTACACAGCCATCCCCATGGTGGTGCTCACCCCTTTCAGCCATGGCATCACAGCCCGAATGCAGGACATCGACCTGAGCATCTTCGAGTATGTATTCTGCTGGCTGGGCAACACCGACCTGCTCATCACCATCATCAAGCTCATTGAGGACCGTATGAATCTGGAGCACGACATCAGCGCTGGTGTGCAGATGATTATGCTTGTGGAAGACAATATCCGCTTCTACTCCTCCATCCTACCCTCGCTCTACAAATTTGTGCTTCACCAGAGCCTTGAGTTCGCCACCGAGGCCCTCAACACGTCGCTCGAGAAGCTCCGTATGCGCGGTCGCCCCAAGATAGTGCTGGCGCGTAACTATGAAGAGGCATGGGACATCTACAGCCGCTTCTCCAACAACGCCCTCGGCATCATCAGCGACTGCAAGTTTCCACTCCATTTTGTCAAGGGTGCCAACCCCAAGGATGATGAGAAAGACGAACAGGCAGGCTTCAAGCTATGCCAGGCCATACGCGCCAACGACCCCTACATCCCCCTCATTATCGAGAGTTCAGAGATTGGCAATCGCGACAAAGCATGGGAGCTGGGCTACCACTTCATCGACAAGAACTCCAAGAAGATGGAGCAGGATCTGCGTGATGTGCTGCGTATGTACTTCGGCTTCGGCGATTTCGTATTCCGCGACCCCAAGACACATGAAGAAGTGCTGCGAGTGCGCAACCTCCGCGACCTGCAGAATCATATCATGACTGTGCCCAAAGAGTCTTTTCTGTGGCACA
>JAGCTG010000071.1 GCA_017963785.1 Bacteroidaceae bacterium
CAGACCACCAACGACAAGAAAGTCCTGCCGTTGCCAGCGTTCACAGCCTACAGCAATCTATACATAAAATTCCGCATCGCCCGCGTGCTCAACACCGAGTTTGGCATCGACATGCGTTACTTCACCAAATACTATGCGCCGACATACAGCGTATGCCTCGGACAGTATGCCACGCAGCCCGACGACGACCTTATCAAGGTAGGCAATCACCCTGTGCTCAGTGCATACCTCAACTTCCACCTCAAGCATACGCGTTTCTACGTAATGGCCAGCCACTTCAACTACTCCAAAGAAGGAGGCACCACGTTTAATGCGCCGCATTATCCTATCAATCCCTTCACGCTACGCCTCGGCCTTTCGTGGAATTTCTTTAATTGAAATAGTTACGAGTTAACTAAAAATTAGATACATACTTATGAAAAAGTTATTATTGTTTTTCGTACTCACTTTGTTTGTCGCACCTGTTGCTGCACAGGAAGACGACATCGACACCGATGCTGTACTGAACGTAGTCCTTCAGTGGGACAAATACCACCGCCAGCACGATGTAGAAGCCTTAGAAGCGCTTTATGCCACAGTATGCCTATACTATGGCACCGACCAGACACGCGACTTTATCCTTAACAGCAAGCGTCAGTTCTTCGCCAAGCATCCCGGCTATGCGCAGCGGATAAGCGACGTGGAGATTAATATTGTCAATGGAGCGACGATAGACGTCAAGTTCATCAAAGAAGTCAAAGTCAAGCCTACCGACAAATGGAAGACTTACAAGGCTTACTTCCAGCTTATCGGGAACACGAACGACTGGTATATCAGTTGTGAGAGCGACGAAACGACGGATATCAATCTCGGGAAACGCGAGAAGAGTCATCCTCGCGGCGAAATCCTGGTAGATAACACCACGCCGCTTGCAGACATCTTTAATGACAAGAACGTGGGCAAGGATATCTGCACCGACTATTGGAGTCTCGTGGGCTTTGAGGGCGAAGCTGTGGAGGGACCTCTCGCTGCGGCTATGATAGGTGCTGAGGTTATCGGCGCACGCAACGCTATCTGCGGCACACTGCGCAAAGGAGACCCGCTCAATCCCAAGGATTCAGACCTCCAATCTCAAACTTATTATTGCGGCGGCACTTGCTCCGGCGGTGAGTTTACCCACCGTGTGCTATGGATATATAATAAGGTAAGCGGCAAACTTCGCGTCTATCCCAGTTTTGATGGAGAATAAAAAAAATCCCCTGCCAAATGCGGCAGGGGATTTTTTGTTTTAGTCGAGGTTGGCTAGCTTGTTCTCTGAACCGAGCACGTCAACAATCTTGTGCTCGTAGAGCTTCTGCATATTGTCGCGAGCCGGACCAAGATACTTGCGGGGGTCAAACTCTCCGGGCTTCTCGGCGAAGACGCGGCGCACGGCGGCTGTCATGGCGAGGCGGCTGTCGGAGTCGATGTTAATCTTGCACACAGCGCTCTTGGCAGCCTTGCGGAGTTGCTCCTCGGGGATACCTACGGCGTTGGGCAGCTTACCACCAAACTTGTTGATAGTGTCAACCTCTTCCTGAGGCACGGAGCTGGAGCCGTGGAGCACAATGGGGAAGCCAGGCAGTTTCTCCATCACTGCGTCGAGCACGTCGAAAGCAAGTGGCGGTGGCACGAGGCGACCAGTCTGCGGGTCACGGGTGCACTGCTCTGGAGTAAACTTGTAAGCACCGTGGCTGGTGCCGATAGAGATAGCCAGTGAGTCGCAGCCAGTGCGGGTGGCGAAGTCAATCACCTCCTCAGGCTTGGTGTAGTGGCTCTCAGCGTGGCTTACCTCGTCCTCTACTCCGGCGAGCACACCGAGCTCACCCTCTACGGTTACGTCATACTGGTGAGCATAGTCCACCACCTTCTTGGTGAGGGCAACGTTCTCCTCATAAGGCAGGGCTGAGCCGTCGATCATCACTGAGCTAAAGCCCATGTCGATGCAGCTCTTGCAGGTCTCGAAGCTATCTCCGTGGTCGAGGTGCAGGGCTATCTCGGGATGATTGCAGCCGAGCTCCTTGGCATACTCTACAGCACCCTCTGCCATGTAGCGCAGCAGGGTCTGGTTAGCATACTGGCGAGCGCCTTTGCTGACCTGAAGGATAACGGGACTCTTCTTGGTAGCTGCGGCCTTGATGATAGCCTGCAGCTGCTCCATGTTGTTGAAATTGAAGGCGGGAATTGCATAGCCGCCGTTGATGGCTCGCTTAAACATCTCACGAGTGTTAACGAGTCCAAGTTTTTTGTAATCAATCATAACTGTTAATATTTAAAAGTTAATAAATTTTTTGCCGTTGTGTATATATACGGTGCCGGGTTGGAGGTTGGTGGCAGGACGTCCGCTGAGGTCATAAATCGATTGACCATTGACCATTGATGATTGACCATTGACCGTTGACGATTGACCATTGACCTCGTTGATGCCTGAGATTATATCCTCATAGTTGTCGAGGTCGCCGACGATGGTGCCATACTGTGCCCAGTCGGAATTTTTATAGTCCTCCAGCGCGCTCTTATACACATGGATTACAGGCTTGCCGGAGAACATATAGTTTCCGAGAGAGGGCGGGGTGAGAGGCTTGGCATAGACTTCTTTCAGTTTGCCGCTACTGTAGAACACACCCTGCTGCATTGTCTTGACTCCGCTGCCGATGACAACGCGCTTGAGGTTGTCGCAGTAGGCGAAGGCATCGCCGCCCAGCACTGATACATTGTCGGGGATGAACACCTCCTGCAGTCCGCTCCGTGCGAAGGCGTTAGAGCCTATCTTGATGGCACTCTCTGGCAACACTATGCTGGTGAGTTTCTTGCACATGTAGAACACAAAGTCGCCCACTGTGTTGGACGCTACCTTATAGTTTTCGTAGTATGCCGTGCCGCCGATGGTTATCTTGGCGTCTTGCAGGTCTATGGATACGAGGTTGCACTCTTGTGTCAGGCGACGCAGTTCCTTGAAGTCGGAGCTGTTGACCTTGCCGCTGACTACAGCCTTGACCACATTGTCGGTGAGCGAGTCGGCAACAAAGCCTGCCTTCTCCTGATTCACGAACTGTGTGCCGTAGCCCACTTTGGGTATCTCGCGCAATGTGCCGTCGTGGTCGAGCGAATACATAGTGAAGTCGCGGGTAACGCACGAGGGGATGCAGAAGGTTGTGGCGTTGGAGGCATAGACCATCTTGCCGTTTTTGTTGCTGAGCACCAGAATGCCGACGCCGCCGTCGCCGTCTACGTGATAGAGTGAGTCAGATTGCACGAAGGTGTAGTTGCCGGGCTTCACCTCGGCTCCATCCATGAAGTCGGTGTACTGTCCTAGTTCGCCGCAGAGGCCTACTAAGTCGGAATCGCGACGCTTCTCGCCAGCCTTGTTGAGCAGCATGTCAGTGGCGGGCACATAGTCCACGCGGTCCTCCACAAACATTATCTCGCGATTTTTGACGGGATACTTGCTTATCTCAAGCAGTGTGCGGTTTATGTCGGTCTGCTTCACGGTCATGGTGTGCGCGCCGTAGTCCTCAATGGTCATATTATTGAATGGCTCAAAGAATCCGTAGGCGGTGAAGAAGTCGGTGAGGTCTTCCTGTGCTACCTCGCACACCTTGCGCACAAATTTCAGCGAGCTGTTGTAGGAGTCGCCCCATCTGGTGAGCGGGTCGTCTCTGAGTTCCTTGAATAGGGTGGGGTAGAAGGCTGTGTTTTTGCGTGCCTGGTGGTAGTAGAGATAGAGCTGGTAGTACATTCTGAGCTGCACATTGACATCCCTTATGAAATAGGGTGTGTGATATGCGAAGTCGGTCATGTTCGATGCTACGGCAGAGCCGTTGGAGGTCACCAGTCCGTCGATAAATCGCACGGCGTTTGCGAAGAGGTTGTTCGACACCTCGGTGCCACCCTCAAGGTTTATGGCGTGCTGGTCGTTGTGTCCGCACTCGTGGTTGGCGCACCAGTCGTCAATGTTCTCAGTAATTCTGAACGACGAGCGGATGCAGTCTATCGAGTTGTAGGAGGTGCGGTAAGGCGTGGAGTTGGCCCATCCTGCGTCTGACTGTTCACCCTCGATGGCGAAGTTGGGGTTGTTGTAGTAGATGGGGAAGATGCCCTCGCCGCCCTTGAGGTTGTAGGGCGGATAGTCGCGGCGTCCTTCAGCCACGTCCACTGTGTAGCCCATCAGGTCTTTGTGCCAGACGGTGAGGCTGTCAAACCACGAGATACTATTGTCGATGGAGACGGGCCATACATTCTTGTAAGAGGAAGTCTTAAAATTAAATAAGGAGTGCTTGCCTTTCACCGTGAAGCGGCGGTAGGTGGCAGCATTGAGTATGGCCTTATAGTCGGCGTCGCTGTGTCGAGCCACGTCGTAGTAGCCGTTCACTATGCCACCCTCGATGTGTATCTTGATGTCGGGCCACTGGTCGAGTGTCTTGGTCATCGCCCTTGTGTCGGCGGTATAGACTACATAGTAGAGCGCGTCTTCAGGGACATCTACGATGTTGAGACCTTTCTGCAGCTTTGTTCCTGTCTCGGCGTTGTAGATAAGGTTATTCTCAGCGCAGCCTGCCAGATAGAGGGTGGCGTCGCCGGGTGTGCTGCTGTCCACAAAGACATAAAGCTCGTCATTGGTCTTGCCCAGTATGCCTGTGGGGTTGCCCATGTAGGAGCCGCCCGTGGCTTTCATCTGGTCGTTCCACCAGCTGGCGTCGCTATAGGGATTGTATTCGTGGATGCGGAAGTCTTTCTCGTAGGGTGCCCAGCTGTCGTTTTTTATCTTCAGTGCTATGTCAACCATAAACTCGGGCATGCCCGCTGTGGTGAATGCCGTGGTCAGCTGCTCGTCGGTCATAGCCTGGTATTCGCTCTTAAGGGTGGTGCAGGCAGCGTCCTCAAAGAACTGTTCTCTCAGCGTGTTGGCTGCCACCAGCGGGTCGTCGGTAACAGGATAGATACTCTCCAGTCCGCCCACAATATTGCCGAAGTCAGCCCAGCTGGACGCCTTGTAGGCATCTACCACTCCGGAGAAGACGTGGATGGTGGGGGTGCTGCTGAAGAGGTAGTTGGTTATGCCGGGCGGTGTGCCTCGCTTGACGTATACGTGCTTCACGCCTGAGCTGTAGAACACGCCCTGCATCATGGTAGCCACACTGCTGCCTATCACAACGCTATCTATCTTGTTGCAGTAGGCAAAGGCATCGAAGCCGACGGTCTTTACTTTGTCGGGGATGACCACCTTGCCTTTGAGTCCTGAGCTGCTGAAGGCTTTCTGGCCTACTTCCTTGGCGCTATTGGGCAGCACCACGTGGGTGAGCCCGGTGCAGTCGGCCATCCAGTACTGCGGCACCACGTTGTCCTGGGTGGTATAGCTTTCGTAGTATGCATCGCCGCCTGCCACTATCTTTACATCGGCGAGGTTGAGCGACTTGATATGACCGTCCACCACTTGCTGGCGCAGATACTTGGCATCAGTGCCGTTGATGGTGCCGGTCACCGTGAAGTCTGATTCCTGACTCACTATCAGCGATGACAATGTGCCAGGCGTCGTTACGTCCACAACCTTTTGGCCATTGACAATTGGCCATTGACAATTGACTATTAAGAATATGAGCAAAAGCTTTTTCATTTTCTTTTTCGTTATCGTTTCACTATTTTCTTTCCGTTGCGTACATATACGGTGCCGGGCTGGAGGTCGGTGGCAGGACGTCCGCTGAGGTCATAAATTGTCTGACCATTGACTGTTGATGACTGACCATTGGCCATTGACGATTGACCATTATCTATCTCCTCCTGACTCTTGACCTCGTCGATACCATTGATGATGTCCTCGTAATCGTCGAGGTCACCTACGAGGATGCCGTAGTCTTCATTTGCCCAGTCGGAGTTTTTATATGCCTCCAGCGCGCTCTTATACACATGGATGACACGATTTTTCTTGGTTGAGAACATCCATGCGCCGAGGGTGGGTGGCGTGGTTGCCTTGACATATACATCCTGCAGCTCGTCGTCGCTGTAGAATGCGCCCTGCTGCATGCTCTTCACTCCGCTGCCGATGACGGCGCGCTTGAGGTTGATGCAGTAGGCAAAGGCGTCGTTGCCGATGGTGGCTACGTTGTCGGGGATGATGGCTTCCAGCAGTCCGGTGCGCGCAAAGGCGTTGCTGCCAATCTTGGTGGCGCTCTCAGGCATGCGTATTGAGATAAGGTTATAGCAGTCGTAGAATAGGTAGTTGCCCAGGGTGTTTGATGACACCTTGTTGTTTTCGTAGTATGCCGAGCCGCCGATGGTTATCTTGGCATCTTGCAGATCTATGGATGCGAGGTCGCATTCTTGTGTCAGTCGGCGCAGTTCCTTGAAGTCGGAGCTGTTGACGAGTCCGCCCACCACGGCTTTGATGACGTCGTTGGTCAGCGAGTCGGCTATAAAGCCTGCCTTGGTCTGGGTGACGAACTGTGTGCCGTAGCCCGCTTTGGGTATCTCGCGCAGTGTGCCGTCGACATCTAGGGAGTACATGGTGAAGTTGGTGCCTACGGGCTCGGGCATGAAAAAGTGCTTAGCGTTGGAGGCATACACCAGATTGTCGTCGGCGTCGAGCATCAGGAAGCCCACGCCGCCCTCGCCGTGGAGGGCAAAGATGGTGTCTGACTGCATATAGGTGTAATTGCTCTGCATTACTTCTGCGCCCGGGGTGAGGTCGGTAAACTGCCCCACGTCGCCACACTGTCCCACCTTCTCGCCGTCGCGGTAGTAGCGGTGGTCACCTTCGTTGACGATAAGGCCGGTGGCAGGCACGTAGTCCACGCGGTCTTCGGTGAAGAGCAGTCTGCGGTTCTTGACGGGATATTTGGCGATAATCGACTTGGTGTTGTTGATATCGCTCTGTCGGTTGGTAACATAGTGGTCGCCGTAGCATTCAAGGTAGCGGCGGGTGGCAGGTATGAAGAATCCGAAGGCAGTGAAGAAGTCGGTGAGGTCTTCCTGCGCCACCTCGCATGCCTTGCGCACAAATTTCAGTCCTGAGTTGTTGGTGTTGGAGCTGTAGGTCTGCATCATGTCGTTGCGCAGCGCCTTGAATAGCTCGGGGTAGAACGATGTGTTGTTTTGCGCCTGATGGTAGTAGAGGTACAGGGTGTAGAACATGCGCAGGTATCCGTAGTCGGGGCCTCTCCAGTAGAACGGCACCTGGTGGCCGAACTCATACATTGTCCGGGTGAGTGGTCTGCCTGTCGATGCCCTGTGGCCCATGAGCATGCGCACCACGTTGGCGAAGAGGTCGTTGCTGCCCTCGGTGGTGCCCTCCAGATTGATGGCGTCTTGCAGCTGGTGGCCAAACTCGTGGGCGGTGCCACCCTCGTCGTAGTCTGCGGTGTATGGGTTAAGGCATATCTGCGATGCGCCGTTTGACATGTGTATGCCAAACTCGTTGGCGTGGGCGTAGGAGCCCGGCGAGTCGTTGTCCACGTAGGTGGGGTTGTTGAAGAAGCCCGGGTAGAAGTCATCGCCGCCCGTGAGGAAATAGGGTGCTCCGGCTTTCTCGCCTTTGGCTACATTCTCGCAGATGCCGAAGAACTCTTTCTCCCACACTGAAATACTGTCGAGTGTGGCGCTGCTCTTGAGTATTCTGTTGGCGTATTTCGAGCGGTAGATGGATGTCCTGATATTCATCACAGAGTGCTTGCCTTTCACTACGAATGTGGTGTAGGTGGCAGCCTTGAGCATGGCCTTGTAGTCGGCATCGGTGTGGCGTGCGGCATCGAAGTATCCGTCCACTTTGCCGCCCTCTATGTGTATCTTGATGTCGGGCCACTCGTTGATGCGGTGAGCCAGGTTTCTCGTCTCGGCTGTGTAGATGATAAAGTAGTAGCAGTCGGCGTCGCCGTCCACCACGTTGAGGCCTTTCTTGAGTTTCTGCCCTGTCTTGGCGCTGTTGACCATCTTGTCCACGCCCACACCGGTTATGTAGAGTGTAGCGCCCTCAGCCACGTCGTCGTCCACAAATACATATAGCGGGTCGCCGCTCTGCTTGGCGTAGATGCCTGTGGGGTTGCCCATGTAGGAGGCGGATCGTATGTGAAGTTTCTGGTTCCAGAGGTGGGCATCGCTGTAGGGATTGTATTCGTGGATGCGGAACTCTTTCTCGCGTTCTGCCCAGCTGTCGTTCTTTATCTTCAGTGACATATCCACCATAAACTCGGGCATGCCTGCCTCGGTCAGCGCCGTGGTCAGCTGTTCGTCGGTCATGGCTTGGTATTCGCTCTTGAGCGTGGTGCAGGCGGCGTCGTCAAAGAACTGTTCCCTGAGATTGTTGACTACCACCGTGGGGTCATCGGTCAAGGGATAGATGTCCTCCAGTCCGCCGACGATGGTGCCGTAGTTCTTCCATTTCGAGTCATTGTAGTCGTCCAGCGCGAGGGTGTAGACATGGAAGGTGGGGTTGCTTGAGAAGAAGTAGTCGGGTGTGGAGGCTGGTATGACTCGTTTCACCATCACGTGCTTGATACCGGTGCTGTAGAAGCATCCCTTGCTCAGTGTGGCTACATGTTTGCCCAGCACCAGCGAGTCGAGCTTGCTGTTGTAGGAGAAGGCGTCGTCGCCCAGTTTGCCTATGGCGTCGGGGATGACCAGCTTGCCTTTGAGGCTGCAGCTGCTAAAAGCCCATGCGCCCACTTCTTTGGCGCTCTCGGGCAGCACTATGCGGGTAAGTGCTGAGCAGTTTTGCATCCAGCGCTCAGGCACCACGTCGTTCTTGGTGGTGTAGTTCTCGTAGTATGCTTGTCCTCCCGACACAATTTTCACATCAGCAAGGTTTAGCGATGTGATGCGCCCCTCTGCCACTTGCTCGCGCAGATACTTGGCATCGGTGCTGTTGATGGTGCCGGTAACTGTGAAGTCGGTCTCCTGACTCAGTATCAGCGACGACAGAGTGCCAGGCGTAGTTACGTTCACTACCTTTTGGCCATTGACTATTGCCCATGGACAACTTACCATTAAGAATATTAGGTAAAGCTTTTTCATTTTCTTTTTCGTTTTAGTTATTTCGTGGCAAAATTACGAAAAAAAATCAACTTTCAACTTTCAACTTTCAAATAATTATAGAGTTCCGCCATCTGATTGGCGATATTGTTACCCTCAAAGCGCCGCACATAGTCGCGACTCAAGGCTATGCGCTGGTCTCTGCCGTCGCTGCCCTTGAGCACACTGCTTAAGGCGTTAGCCATGCCGCGTTCGTCGTCGGGAGACACATACAGGCTATGGGGGCCGCCAGCCTCCTCCAGACAGGAGCCGGTGCAAGCCACCACGGGGAGTCCGCAGCAGATAGCCTCAATCACGGGGATGCCAAAGCCCTCGTAGCGTGAGGGATAGACAAATGCCTCAGCCCCGGCATAGAGAGCGGGTAGCTCCTCGTTGGTGACCCCGTGTCGCAGGCTTACCCTGTGCTCCAGATGGTGTGCCTTCACATAGTCAGTCACGCGGTCGGCATATTTAGTGTGGCGTCCCACGATAACCAGATTCACCTCTTCGGGCAGCCAGTGCAATGCCTTGACGGCAAGCAATATATTCTTACGCTCTTCTATGGAGCCCACGCTGAGGATATAGCGCTGCGATGTGTCGGCGGGCTTGGCGGACACGTTAAAGCGCGGTGCACAGCTCTGATAGACAACGGTAATCTTGCTGCTGTCCACCAGGGCATACTCCATGATGTCGCGTTTGGTACACTCGCTGATAGCAACGATATGGTCGGCCTCCTTGATGGTGCGGCGGAACTTCCAGGCATAGATGCGGCTGTCCAGCCAGTGGTAGTATTCGGGGTGGCGCAGGAAGATAAGGTCGTGGATTGTGACGATGCTCTTGATGCCACTCTTGCGGATGCCGATGGGCAGCTCGCCCGACAGTCCGTGAAACACCTGAATGCCGTCGCGGCGGAGGTCAGTCACTATCCCCCTGCTGCGCCACAGAGCCTTGCCCAGCGCTGTGGAGGCTCGTTCGGGAAAGTGGAACGTCACATTGTCGCGCTTCACCACCTGGGTGCGCAAGTCCTCGCGACCTTCGTCGGGAGCATAGAGATGCAGCTGCAGGGGAAGCGCAGCCAGGTCGTTGACCAGCGTGCGTCCGTAGCTGCCCAGTCCTGTGCCGTTGCGCACAATACGCTTGGCGTCGAACCCGATAATGGTATTTTTATCGCTCATGCTCATCACGACATCGCAATTGAGTGGCAAAGTTACGAAAAAATGTACAATGTTCAGTGTCCAATGCTCATTTTTTATTACCTTTGCATTCATAATTTCTAAATCATAGACCAGGGAAAACAAATAATGAAACTCGTCTTCTCAGATACCTACCGCGAGTATGCCGATTACATCAGGCAAATCCCCGAGCTTTTTGAGCGGGGCGAGGGTGAGTTGCTGTACTCCGAGCGCAACGAGGTGCGCCGCATGGAGCATCAGGGCAAGGTGTTCATTGTCAAGCGCTACAAGCGAGTCAACGCTATCCAGCGCTTGGTATATACCTTTTTCCGGAGGACTAAGGCTGCCCGTGCATACTTGTTCGCTCAGGAGTTCAGACGCAGGGGCATCGACACCCCGCGCGAGATAGCATATATGGAGACTTTCTCGCACGGCCTGTTTACTGTGGGCTATTTTGTGAGCGAAGAGTGCCTGTGGCGCGAGGTAGCCATCGACCTGCGCAACCGTGAGGACTATGACCGCGACTTGGGGCGGGCAGTGATACAGCATCTGGTGCTGATGCATAGCCGCGGAGTGCTGCATGGCGACCTGAACCTCACCAATTTCCTTTACCGCCGCGAGGCTGACGGACACTATCGATTTATGCTAATCGACATCAACCGCTCCCATTTTACTGACGGTATGCCCTCCGATAGCCAGTGCCTGCACAACATGGTGCGTATCACCCACAGACGCGACCTCTACGAGTTTCTCATCCGTCAGTATGCGTTGCTGCGCGGGTGGCCGATAGATGCCACTCTACGCCAGTCGCTCCGTCTGCTCGACCGCTTCGAGCACAAGCGACTATTCTAATATTTGTATTATTGCTCAAAGAGGAGGAAAAAAGCACAAAAAGCATAATTCTGTGCTATTTTTTTGGTTATATGAAATAATATGCATATTTTTGTCCCATTAAACTTTCGACTAAAACTAAAAACTTAAGAAATTGACTATACAACTATCATTTATTAACTTTCTAAACCAACAATGTTATGAAGAAATTGTTTTTCTCAACCATCGCACTGATGGTATGTCTGGTGACCGGCGCACAGGTCACAGAAACACAGTCGGCTACGCTGACTCTCACCGACGGTACCACTACCGTGTACTACGGCTCTGATGCCCTCACCAAGGCATACAACGCCGCTCCCAACGAGGGCGCTACCATCGTCCTCTCGTCAGGTACATTCAGCATCGTGCAGTGGCGCAAAGCCATCAGCATCTATGGCGTAGCCTTTGAGAATGACGCCACCACCAACACAAAGCGCACCTACATCACCGGTGGCATCGAGCTGCTGGCGCAGGACCTCAAGAGCATGGACAACCTCCACTTTGAGGGCATCTGCTTCGATGGCAATTTCACCTTCTCCAACAACACCAACAACTCTGGCGCACCTTACACCGGCATAGTCATTGCACGCTGTCGCTTCAACAACTACGTTGCCAATGCCAATGTGAAGGACGTCACCATCCGCCAGTGTATGGTTAACGGCAATGTCCAGGGCAATGCCAACTTCAAGGCTGAGAACCTCCGCGTCCTCAACTGCTGGATAGCTTACCGCGTTTGTGATTTCCCGACCACCGAGACTCTCATGAGTACCGTGCTCGTTGACCACTGCATCACCAACAACTGGGCTAGCAGCAGCTATTCGGGATGGTATTCGCCACAGGGCCCGTATCGCTACACCAACTGCCTTATCCGCCAGAACGTCGCAGCAGGCGGCCAGATGGAGAATTGCGTGATGTTCGCATACAATGACACCGAGGTATTCCCCGACAACGTAGTTACCAACTGCATCTTCGGCAACGGCCTCGCCACAAGCTCCTTCTTCAAGGATGAGATTGGCAACCTCGACTATAGTGATACTCGCACCTACGAGCTCATCGACACCTACGCCACTGCCGGCAACGACGGCACCATGCCCGGCGTTCAGGGAGGCCACGGATGGAACAAAGTCTCCAGCGTGCCTCGCATCACCGAAATCAGCATCGACAAGCAGACCTCGCCCGAGGGCATCCTCAAGGTGAACCTCAAGGCAGAGGCCCAGCCAGTGGTAATAGACTAAATATATTTTAAGAAGTTAAAGAAGTTAATGCCCGCAAGCGGACAAGAAGTTAAGGAAGTTAAAGACAATACTCAGGCCTCAATCAAGACATTCGACTATCGTCTAGCGCGTCAGCGCGATAACTTCGAGGAGCCGAAGGCTCCGATAACTTCTAGCGGCGAAGCCGCGATAACTTCTGAGCGCAGCGATAACTTCTAAAGATAATATAATTATGAACCACATCCGACAACTAGCTTGGTCGTTGGCGGCAGGTCTGGCAATGAGCACCGCGGCATTGGCGCAATTGAGCGTCGATAAGTGCGAGTGGTGGCTCGATTCCGACTTCGACGGGCGCACACAAGTGGCCATCACCAACACCTGGCAACAAGACATTGACGCCTCCGCACTCTCCACGGGTGTCCACACCTTCGGAGTACGTGTCGGCGACAGCAATGGACTCTGGGGCCAGCCGGTGATACGCCATTTCCTCGTGCAGCACCTGGTCACGCCTGTCAACAATCAACTGAGCACATACGACTACTGGATTGACAACCAGTATGCCGACCGTCAGACAGCCCCCGTGCCCGCCAGTGGCACCGTGGCGCTAGACCTCGACATGAGCAGCCTGACCGTCGGTGTGCATCAGCTTGCTATCCGGGTCAACGACACGCAGGGGCTCACCTCGCAGCTGGTAACTCGCCAGTTTGCAGTGCAGCGTGTCACACCGCCCGTCAATAATCAGCTGACCACCTATGAATACTGGATTGACAATAAGTATGCCGACCGTCAGACAAACTCCGTGCCGGCCAGTGGCGTCATCGCTATGGACCTTGACATGAGCTCCCTCTCCGACGGTGCGCATGCACTCTCTATACGTGTCAACGATTCGCAGGGCCTCACCTCGCAGCTCGTCACCCGACAGTTCCTGGTGCATAAGTTCGCCCCGCCCGTTGAAAACGCACTTACCACCTACGACTACTGGTTTGACGGCTACTACGACTCACGCCATACCGCCTCTGTGCCCACCGACGGCACCGTGGCTCTCGATCTCGATGTGAGCGCCCTCACTCCCGGTCTCCACACCCTGTCCATCCGGGTCAACGACTCGCAGGGACTCACCTCGCAGCTCGTTACCCGCTCGTTCCTCGTGGTCAATACCGATGAGGTGGCCGACAATACCGTCGCTACCTTCCGCTATTGGATAGACAACAACTACGACGAGCAGACCATTGTCAGCGCAGCCACGGGCACTGTAGCCGTTGATGTGGACGCCTCGGCACTCACGCCCGGTCTCCACCGCCTATACTATCAGTTGCAGGATGCCCAGGGCCTCTACGGTCCCGTCACCGTGACCTCGTTCACAGTGCCCGACATTAAGGACACCCCGGCACAGACCAAGGAGCCTAAGATAGCTGCCTATGAGTATTGGTTTGACGACCAGCCGCGCCACCGCGTGGATGTAGAGCCCACCGCCACCCTCGTGCTCACCGGGCAGGACATCCCCGTGGAGGGAGTGGTGGCCAAGACCGTCACGCCCGACTATACCTTCAAGGCCGACACCAAGCAGGTGTGGGTTCGTCAGGATGTAGTGTTTGGCTTGCAAGTGTTCAGCGACGGCAACGCTCCCACGCCCGCAAAGATTGACACCGTCAAGAGTTGCGGCGTGAAGGTTGATCCCACGTGGACCACGCTCACCAACGAGCAGACCGACGTCATGGGCAACGCGCCCACTGGAGGTGAGATACGAGGCTACGAGTTCTCGTGTCAGCCGCGCGACTCTGTATTCTGGATAGTGGATGGCGCTGAGCTGACCTACGACTTCTATGACGGCGAAGGTCGTCGCCTCGATGTGGTGCTTACCACTGTGGGCGAGAAGAAGGCCTATGCCCTCCGCTCCACCACCGACAAGGTATATGCGCTGGCCTACGGCGCTGCACCCAGCACCGATCCCCAGCAGTCGGAGGTGAAGGTGGTAGTGCCCGCTATCATCACCATTCATGATGCCGAGCGCATCTACGGTGACGCCAATCCTGAGTTTACCTACGAGTCGAACGTAGAACTGCTCGGACTGCCCGAACTGCTTACCGTGGCCAATGAGCTCTCAGTGGTTGGTGAGTATCCTATTACCATCAATACAGAGCGCATCAACAATACCCTCGTCATTGTCACTCCCGGAACCATGACAATCAACAAGGCTCCGCTCACCATCAGCGGCGGCACCTATGCCATGCACGAGGGTGCCGAGCTGCCTGAGTTCGTGCCAGCGTATTCCGGTTTCAAGAACTCCGACGCAGCCGCCGATCTGACGGCACAGCCCACGCTGACTACCACTGTGACCAGCGAGAGCGCACCCGGCACATATGAGGTAACCGTGGAGGGAGGCGCTGCCCAGAACTACGAGATAACCCGCGTCAACGGCAAGCTTGTAGTGGGCAACTACACCTACACGCTCAGCTACACCGTAGATGGTCAGCCCTACAAGACCACCGTAGTGCGTGCCGGCACACCGCTCACCGCAGAGGCCGCGCCCACCAAGGAGGGCTACACCTTCAGCGGGTGGGATGCTGTGCCCGCCGTGATGCCAGCTGAGAATGTCACGGTGAACGGTTCGTTCATCGTCCGCAGGTTCAAGGCCACCTTTATGGTAGGCGAGGATGTCTTCAATGAGCAGTCGCTCGACTTCGGCACACGCATCGTGGCGCCCGAGCCGCCCGTCAAGGAGGGCTACACCTTCATCAGCTGGGGCGATGTGGCAGCTACCATGCCCGCAGAGGATGTGAGCTACACTGCCCAGTATCGCATCAACCAGCATCAGATTATCTACTTCGTTGACGACGAGCAGTATCGCACCGCCGTGCTTGCCTACGGCACCGCCATCACGCCCGAGAAGGAGCCCGTCAAGGAAGGCTACACCTTCAGCGGATGGAAGGAGCTGCCCAAGACCATGCCCGACGGCGATGTCATCGTTGCTGGCACCTTTACCATCAATCAGTATATGCTTACCTTCATGGCCGACGACGAAGTCATCAGCGAGCAGCTCCTCGACTATGGCACCGCCATCCATGTGCCCAACCCACCCCAGAAGACAGGCCACACCTTCATCACCTGGGGCGACGTGGCAGACACCATGCCTGCCGGCGACGTCACATATACTGCACAGTATGAGGTAAATCAGTACAGGCTCATCTACCTCATCGATGGTGAGGAGTATAAGACCGTAATGGTGGACTACGACTCTGAGATCATTCCGGAGGACGATCCCGAGGACGACGATTACTTCTATGCATGGGAGGATATGCCCGAGCGCATGCCCGACCACGACGTGATGGTCAATGCCTACGTCACCGGCATCGCCATTGGCGGTAGGATTGTCAATGGCGACAGCGCTTCTGCCGACGGAAAATATGAGATTTATTCTCTCGACGGCAAGCGTCTGGCCGACCTGCAGAAGGGTGTGAACATTATCCGCTACCCCAACGGCAAGACCAAGAAAGTGATTGTGAAGTAAGGACTTCAGTCCGCAACTGATACTATGCAGACCGCCGGCATTCCCACGTGAGTGCCGGCGGTCTTTGTGTGTGCTGCACGAAACATTTAGCCTCCCCTAAAATTATCGTTTGTTAGTCATAGAGTCGCAGAGTCACAGAGGAGAGAGGGGGGGAACGCTGTCACCGATAAATTTGACGCCGTCACCGAAAAATCCTACACGGTCACCGATAAATCTGACGCCGTCACCGAAAGTTTAGGTGCCGTAACAAAAATCGGACGCAGTTGTGCTTTTTTAGTTTGTTCAGGTCTTCTGGGAGAGGAAGGACTGGGTGGACTCGAACTAATCTTGTTTTCTTGCGATTGATGATTTTTGTTTGGCGATAGGTCGCTTTTTGTATCGTTTGCGAAAAAAAATTGCTTTTTTTGCGTACGAAAAAGAGATTTTTTGCGAAATTTGCAAAAACAATCAAAACATACGAATTATATAACCTTATATATATATGGTGAAAAAGAAAACTAATACCGTCAAGAAGACAGCCCAAGATGCTATTGATGCACTCAAGCCTTTGCTGAAAGAGTCTGGTGTGGCTGTGAAGGACATCACAGCGAATATGCCTGACTATGAGGAGCCGTATGTGACACCTCACCTTGTGGTGGCTATCAACCACAGCGGCAGGGTGAGGGCAGAGTACGACCAGGTGGAGATGGAAGCCGGCCCCCATGAGGTGGCGCTGGTGCCTCCCGGGCATATCATGCGACGCACCGACGCGACACGCGACTACCGCAGCACGCTGATAGTGATATCGAGCGAGGCGATGGAGCAGATGCGCCAGTATGTGAGCTACCGCAACTACCTCACTTACCACAAGAATCCTAAGTTCAAGCTCACCAAAGAGCAGTATGACGCGATGATGCATATCGTGGAGCTGCTACGCTCAACGTGCGGCATGCAGTGCCGTCAGAAGCACAATATTATCATGCACATGCTGGAGATAATGTATATGATGCTCGACGAGTTCCGCATCATGAACCAGCCAGAGGACAGTGGCGAGGGCTCGCCCCTGTTTGCCCGCTTCTATGACCTGCTGACGACGAACTATACCAAGAGCCGCGAGGTGAAGTTTTACGCCAAGCAGCTGTGTCTGTCGCCCAAGTACTTCGGTACGGTAATCAGCAAGGAGACGGGCACGAGCGCCATCAAGTGGATAGCCAACTATGTAGTGCTGCAGGCTAAGTCGATGCTGGTGCACAACCGCAACATGAGTATCCAGCAGGTGAGCGAGAGGCTCGGTTTCCCCGACCAGGCAACGTTTGCCCGCTACTTCAAGCTGAACACGGGAATGACGCCAAAGGACTTCCGCAAGCAGAGAAAGTAATAGTAAAAGCAGACCTACATTGGTCTGCTTTTTCTTTGTACGCCCATAGGGAATCGAACCCTAATCTGAAGAACCGGAATCTTCTATTCTAATCCATTGAACTATGAGCGCAGCGAGTAGTTGCGGAGGCTTAGTCCTTAACTTTTTTGTTTCGCGCTGCAAAGGTAATAAAAAAAGCACATTGAGCATTGAACATTGGGCATTTTTTATTCTCAAAAAGTCACTCAAAAATCATTTTTTTTCGTAACTTTGCCACTAAATAAAACGCAAACAAAAATGAAAAAGCTTATCTTACTATTCCTGATTCTGAATTGTCAATTGTTAATGGTCAACGGCCAGCGTACCCAGTACGTCAATCCTTTTATCGGCACCGAGGGCATGGGCCACACTTTTCCGGGAGCGTGTGCCCCGTTTGGTGTGGTGCAGCTGTCGCCCGACAACGACACCATCCCTCACAACGTGAATGGCCACTACCAGGGCAAGGTGTATGAGTACTGCTCCGGCTATCAGCACACCGACAACACTATCGTGGGCTTCAGTCACACTCACCTCAGCGGCACGGGCCACTCTGACCTGGGTGATGTGCTGGTGATGCCCCAGACGGGCAAGCTGCAGCTCAATCCCGGCACGAAGGACAATCCCGACGGCGGCTACCGCCAGCGCTTCTCCCACGACACGGAGCGTGCATGGCCGGGCTACTACGAGGTGACGCTGGCAGACAACGGCGTGAAGGCACGCCTCACGGCTACGCAGCGCACGGGGGTGCACGAATACACGTTCCCCGCTGATGCTGACGTGCAGCGCGTGATAGTGGACCTCACGCACGGCATATATAACTACGACGGCAAGGTGCTGTGGTCAACGCTGAGGGTGGAGAACGACTCGCTGGTGACGGGCTACCGCATCACCGACGGCTGGGCGCGCTCCAACTACACCTACTTCGCCATCACCTTCAGCAAGCCTATTATCAATTACGGCTACCGCGATCGTAAGCGGGAGAAGTACGACGGATTCTGGGGCAAGTTTGACATCCACAACAACTTCCCCGACATGGCAGGGCGCACCGTGGCTGCGTTCTTTGAGTTTGCCCCCCGGCAGGGGCAGAAGCTCACGATGAAGGTGGCGCTGTCGGCCGTGTCGGCAGAGGGAGCCAAGGCCAATCTGAAGGCTGAGGCGGCGGGGCGCTCGTTTGACGAGATAGCGGCTGCCACTCGCGACGAGTGGGAGAAGGAGCTGGGCTCCATAGAGTGTGAGGGCACCGACGACCAGAAGGCTATGCTCTACACCTCGCTCTACCACACGATGATCAACCCGTCGATATACATGGACGTGGACCACCGCTACCGCGGCGTGGACGGCAACATACATGTGGCAGAGGGATTCAACAACTACACCGTGTTCTCTATCTGGGATACCTATCGCGCCGAGCACCCGCTGCTGGGACTGCTCAAGCCGTCGCGCAACAACGATATGGTACGCTCGATGATTAAGCATCAGCAGCAGAATGTGGTGGGCATGCTGCCCGTGTGGAGCCTGATGGGCAACGAGGGCTGGTGCATGACGGGCTACCATGCCGTGAGTGTGCTGGCCGATGCGATAGTGAAAGGTGAGTGTGAGAGTGAGAGCGAGGCCTTGAAGGCGATGGTTGCCACTGCCAACAACAAATACCTGGGCAGCCTCAACGACTACAAGCGCTACGGCTATTGCCTCTACGACAACGACGGCTGTGCGGCATCCAACACTCTGGAGTATGCCTACGACGACTGGACCATCTACAGCGCTGCCCGCAAGATAGGACGCGACGATGTGGCGCAGGAGTTCAAGCGCCGTGCCATGAACTATCGCAACACCTTTGACCCCATTCGCGGCTTTGCCTCGCCGCGCCGACAGGACGGACGCTTCAAGACCGACCTCGACCCCTACCAGACCTACGGCGAGGGATTCATTGAGGGCAACTCGTGGAACTTCTCGTTCCATGTGCCGCACGATGTGAAGGGACTGATAGGTTGCATGGGCAGCGAGAGGGCCTTCCGGGACAAGCTTGACATGCTCTTCGAGATGGACCTGCCCGATAAATACTATGAGGACAACGAAGACATCACTGCCGACTGTCTGGTGGGCGGCTATGTGCACGGCAATGAGCCGAGTCATCACGTACCTTATTTATACGCATGGAGTGATGAGCCGTGGAAGACGCAGCTGTGGCTGCGCACCATCATGAACCAGATGTACCGCAATGACATACGTGGACTGGGCGGCAACGACGACTGCGGCCAGATGTCCGCATGGTACATCTTCTCCGCCATGGGCTTCTATCCCGTCTGTCCGGGCAGCGACCAGTATGTGCTGGGCGCTCCCTACCTTCCCTACATGAAGGTGACGCTGGAGAACGGCAAGACCATAGAGATACGCGCCCCCAAGGTGAGCGACAAGAACCGCTACGTGCAGAGCGTGCGCCTCAACGGGCAGCCATACTCCAAGCTCTATCTCACCCACGCTCAGCTTGCCGACGGCTGCACACTGGAGTTTGAGATGGGCGCCAAGCCCAACAAGCGCCGCGGCCTCGCCCCGGCGGACAAGCCCTACTCACTCTCCGATGAGACGCAGGCCAGCGCCTCCATCGCCAAGCGCATGAGCCGCGAGCTGAGCGCCGAGGACCAGGAGTGGAACAAGCACCTGCAGACCATCAACTTCAAGGACCACGCACCAGGCACCAAGGGCTCGATGGTCTATCACGCCCTCATCCCCGATCCCGACGCATATATCCGCAGCGTGGCACGCGAGGTGATGCGCTGTCTCTACTTCACTCCCGAGGACAGCATGATGCCCACCATCGACAGGCTCGACTATGAGCTGCGCAACGCCAGGGGCATCTCGTGGATGGACGATGAGCGCGGTTACACCTCCATCACCTACACCACAGGTCATATAGAACAATCGTTTATGCACAACGACACCGCCTGCGTGGACTTCGAGACACGCGGAGTGCTGCTCCACGAGCTGACCCACGCCCTGCAGCACAGCCCCGCCGGGCAGGTGTATAAGGAAGGCTCGCTAGGGTGGGAGATAATCGAGGGCGTCGCCGATGCCGTGCGCGTGGTATGCGGCGGCTTCCACGGTGAGGCCGACCGTCCCAAGGGCGGCAGCTACCACGACAGCTACCGCCATGTGGGCTATTTCTTCAACTGGTTGCGTCAGACCAAAGACCCCGACTTTATCCGCAAGATCAACCGCTCCTGCATCGAGGTCAGCCCCTGGTCATGGAACGGCGCCCTCACCTACGTCCTCGGCCCCGGTTACGACATCGACACGCTCTGGCAGCAGTACCTCAAGGCTATGGGAGACAAAAACTAAAGCCGCTCTCGTGTAAACTAAAGCCGCTCTCGTGAAATCTAAAGCCACTCTTACGCTCACGAGAGTGGCTTTAGTCTTTCTAAGAGTGGGCTTAGATTTCGTAAGAGTAGGGATAATTTTCACGAGAGAGGACTTTTCTGGAGGATGGAGCGTACAATTTTTTCCTTACCTCAAAAATGTTTGAAATTTCAAACATTTTTTTATACAACATTTTTCTTTTACCACTGCATCAACTTCGTTAACGCGCTGATTATCAGCGTTAGTCTTACTCTTTATCTTCCAAAATGTTTGAATGTTTGAATTTCAAACATTTTAAAACACAATAAAATATTTTTCCACTACATTAAATCAGTTAACACGCTGATTATCAGCGTTTATTTTTTGAACAAAATTATTTATATATATATACAAGTATATATATATAAATAATTCCCATAAGAGAGGTATAGAAAAACGACTAGAGAGCCACTAAAATGTTTCAAACATTTTCAAACATTCAAACATTTTTCGGTTGTTTTGGCACTCAATTCAGGGTGTTGAGGTGAGAAATTCTTGTGCTGTCAGAAAAAAATCGTAACTTTGAAGGCAAAAAATAAC
>JAGCTG010000072.1 GCA_017963785.1 Bacteroidaceae bacterium
ACAGGAGCAACGAGGGTTGCCTCAACAGCGGTAATCTCGTTGGTCGGGTTAGAAAGATACAAGGTTACGGGAATCTTGGACAGATCGTCGGTGCTCTCCACAAGGATGGTCAGCACATTGTCGCTGCCGTCGATGGTCTCTGCGCCGGGATAGAAAGCGCCGGACTTAACGAAGCCATTGCTACCGCTGCCACCGATGATGGCGGTGTAGATAGCCACTACGTCAGCGGTGTTGACATTGTTATCGCGGTTAACGTCGGCTGCCTCACGAGTGAAGCCAGAGCCCTCGCCCTTCTCGATGAAGGTGTAAACAGCCACTACGTCAGCGGTGTTCTTGTTGCCGTCGCCATTTACGTCGGCGGGATCAGAACTTGGGAGAGGATTCAAACCGTAGAATGTAGAGTAAGAGTCTCTTGTGACATCTGCAACCTCGCCAGTATACTTAGCGGGATCAATATAACCAGTCTGAGCGGCAAGGTTAACATTGGTTGTACTTGTGGTCAGACCATCAGGCGAGCCATAAGCAACACCAGCGCCTACGGTCTGTGCATAGGGAAGGCCTACAAGACCGTTGGCGGGAACCTTAACTGCAGAAAGCTCGGTGGGAAGTGGAACGGTGAGCTGTGCACCTTCCGGACCCGTATATTCATAGTATACAGGTTCGTTGGCTGCTACTTCGTCAACCTCATAGAATTCAATTGTAGTACGAAGTTCACCTTCATCGGTGGTCTCTTCTGTCATACTCTTAACTTTGTAGAGCTTGATACCGTCATTCAGGTCAGCAACCTGGCTGAGATTGTAAGGCAGAGCCAAAACGCCAGCATTATAGAGCGTGATGAAGCTGGTAGAGATACCCTCAACATCCTCGGCGAGCGGCTTGATGTTCCAGGAAGTGGAAGTCATAGCCTCAACAGGTGCGAAAGTAGCGCTAGGATCCTTGCCTTCGGCTTCCTTGAGTGCAAGAGCTGCACCATCCTTATTGGTTGAGTTGGCAGGAATGAGGCTGTAAGAGCCATAACCTGTGTACTTCACCTCATAAGGAACAGCCTTGAACGACAGAGGAGCATCGCCATCAAGAGCGTTGAACTCGGTAGCATAGAAACCGGTAGCAACATTCTGTACATAGTAGAGACCTTCGCCCTCAGCGGGAACGAACATCCACATAGTCTCAGCGGAGTACTCGTCGTAGGTCTCACCTACTACGCCTGCCCTGAGGACAGTCTTGCGGTCGGGAGCAGAAGCGTAGAGCATCCTGTCACCACAAGCTGCATCGATAGATGCATTCTCCAGATAGTAGATAGTGTTGGGCTCAAAGTTATTCAGACCATTGAGGAAGTTCTCCTTGGCTGTACGAAGTGCAGCCATCTGCGCCTTCACCTCGTCAACGGAGATGGTGGGCGAAATCATTCTCCTGGCAGTAGCAGCCACGGTCTCGAGAGTCTCAGCAAGAGCTCCGTCGGTAAGCATACCGATGTCGTCACCTTCTACAGCGGTGGTAGCCAGAACCAAGCACTCGTCGGCAAGCTCTGCCAGAGCGGTGGTGTCTGCATAAAGCTCCTGAACAGCATTGAATGCGTTCTTCAGTTCTATTACGTCGTCCTCGGTAGCAGTTTCTGCGATAGCAGACTTCTCTGCAACGAGTGCCATCAGGGCGTCAGCCTTGTCCTTCATGCCCTCGGTGGTGTAGTACTGCGAGGTAGCCTCATCCACTACAGAAGGATAAACCTGGAATCCGGAGAGGGTGAAGTAGCTACCATTGTTAGCGTTGGTCAGCACTTTGTAGCGGAGATATCCGTAGGTCTCGCCCAAGTCAATAGTGAAGCTAACGGGCGGGAAAGGATTGGTCTTCTCAGCGGGAGTAACGGTACCCAGGCTGGTGCTACCTACGAGAGTCCAGTTGTTGTCAACTGTGTCGTTAGAAGCGTAGATCTCCACCATGTTAGGACGCTCCTGCACACCCCACTGGTGCTGGTTGGCAGTACCGTGCTCCATGCTTGCGCAACGGGTGGTGTAGGTGAAGGTAACAATCTGCTGCGGGTTGGCGGTGATATCGATGTCGATATATCCGGAACCCTGCATATAAGTAGAGTCGTGCTCATCAATCAGGAACTGATAGTCGTCGGAACCGGCAACGCCCTGTCCACGGATGTGGTAGAACGCAATCTGGTTGCCCTCGACGTTGGTGTTTTCGCCACCCATATCGAGACCCCAGTTACCACCTGCAACGGTGATCAGGCCCTCGTCGCCGCTCTTATAGGTGAACAGTTTGCCATAGATATCGTTGGCCTGGTTTGCGAGGTCCTTAATCTGAGCTGTGCGGTCAGCCTGAGCCTTCTTCTCTGCGAAGTCAACCATCTGCTCGTCGCTTACAGAGCGGAAATACCAGAGGTTGAAGTGAGAGTGCTTGGTGGAGTCGTCGCCCCACTGGCCGAATGAGCTAAGAGCGTCTTCGATATCCTTTGCCTCAGGATGGTCGGTGCTCCAAGACTCCTGCACACAGTAGGAAGTGTTGTGGTATGTGCGGTTACCCCAGTACCACTTACCGGAAACAAACTGACGGATGTTCTGCGGCTCAGAAGGATCGGGAGTAAGCGGAGTGGTTGAAGAATACCAGTTGGCACCGTGGCCTACATAGTGACCGCTAACATAGTTTTGTACCCAGAACTCATTGGCCTCAGCATCGCTGTTGGTGTTAGGACTAACATACCATACAAAGACTACATCCTCAGGATCGAAGTTCTTGCTGGAGATGAGGTTCTTGACTGTGTCGTCCCAAACGCCCTTCTCATGGCCGAACTCATTGAGATAGTCGTCAAATGCACTAACGATGAAGTAGTAACCCTCGGTAAGAGGAATCATCACTTTCTCAACAGCAGCACGCTTTGCGCGGAGGTCGGCAACAGCTGCACGGAACTCATCGTCGGTGGCGCCAGTCACTACCAGCATCATAGCGCTCTCGAGAGATTCTGTGTATGCGTCAGCCTCTGCCTGGCGATAGAAACCAGGATCTGTGCCACCCACAAACTCTACCTTGCTGTACTCGTCAACGAGTGCCTCTAGCTGCTCCTGGGGAGGATTCTCCTTAACTGTCCAGAACTGCCAAGCCACATCTTCGTTGTAAGGCTCCCAGGCTACGTTGTTGCCCTGGCGGCCAAACTTCATCATCTTCGGGCTTTCACCCCAGTACACGATGTTCTGACGGCTGATAACGAAACCTGTGGAAGGGCCGTTCTTACGCCAAACCTCGTCGTCAAGCTGGTCATCGCCAGGCACGCCGCGCTCGATAACCACCTTCATAGCAGTGGCCTTGTCGCCGAGCTCCCAGTTGAAGCCGTTGTAGCTGTAAACATCGTAGCCGTCCAGACCTTCGTTGCCCTCAAGGTCAACTTCCTGGACATACTTGCCTGCGCCTACAGAGTAGAGATACCAGAGGTCGTAACCTGCATCGGTCTGCTCACCTGTAGCCTCAAGCTGCCACAGCACATCATCATCGTCCATAACCTCAAGCAGACCGCCGTTGCCGCCATACTTGCAGGAGATGTACTGATTGGTTGATGCGTTCATGATGACATAAGACACACCCACCTCAGGAGTAGTAGCCTCCTCAAGCAGAGAGTACTTCTGCGCATCAACGCTCACGGTGCAAAGCATAGCAAACACCGCTGCCAAGAAAAGATAAAACTTTTTCATACGCAAATAAATTTAGGTTAATAAATAGGTTAATCGTATTTTCAATTTTTAGGTGTGTGGGTTTTAGGTGTGTGGGCGCAACGCGCCCACACACTAATATGCTTTTTACCATATGTCTTCAGGCTCGGTACCGGAGTAGATCCACTTCGGAGCCCACTCCATGTAGTCCCAGAGGAACATGGTGGCAGTACTCTCGAGCACTGACTTCACGCGCAGATACCAAACCTCGTCGGGACCGAAGGTGCCTTGCATCACGATGCGGCGCATACGCAGGTTGTCCTCATAGCGGTTCTTACAGTTGCGCATATCGTTGTTGACCACGCCACCGCCGTTGGGCAGACCGTTGTGGTAAGGCGGCTTCATGTAGCCGTGCAGGCGGATAGCCTTATCATTCTCATAGTTGTGTTCCCAGTCCTCGGTGTCTGTCTCATTGCCGATAGCAGGACTCTTGGGTGAGATACGGAGGTCAACGGGCAGGCCGATGGGCTGCAGGTTCTCAGGATTCTGGCCTATATACATCTGCGCCATACCGAAGGTCGGATAACTGGCCTTGGTCACGCGAAGCTCCCAGGTACCGTAGTAAGGCACAGGGGGCAGACGGAATATCACGTCATACTGACCGTTGAGGTTGTGCTCGTCACCCTGATAGTTGGGCAGCGAACTGTAGTAGTACGACTGATAGCGATACTTACACTCCTTGCTAAACTGCATGTAGTTGAAGTATCCCGGTGGGAAGATATGCCACTGAGTGTCGGTGGTGAGGCGGTAACCGTTGGTTACGAACTCCGGCAGCAGGGCGCCGATGTCCCAGCGCAGTCGGGTGTTGAGCACCGAGTTGGGTACATCCTCGTCGTAGATCAGCACGTCTTCGATGGTATAGTAGAAGCCGTTGAGCGCATTGTTGAGGTAGCCCTTGTTGCTCTCCTCAATGAGGATACCCTCACGATCAACGTCATACTCCTCGTAGAAGTCGCCGGCCTCAACATCGGTCTTATACTTGCAGTGGCGGTTGATGCGCTTACCGTCGGTCTGCTTGCCCTCCGTTATCTTCATCAGGCGGCGAGGAATCTCGCACTTCTCGCCAAACAGTATCTCTGGCAGAGTCTCATAGTACTCCGTCACGTCGATAGAGAGCTGCGTGGGGTTGTTGTAGGCGAAGCCCATCTCTGCATGGTGCACCACAATCTTGTCCAGCGTCAGACGCATAGGAATCAGGTGGTAGCTCACAAACTGGTTCACGGCATTGTTCAGATTCTTGAGGTCATCGCTCGTAGCATCGGGATAAACCTGGGCAGCCTTCTGCTTAATGACATCAAGTATCTCGGGGCCGTTCTGCAGTATTCCGTTAGCCACTACAGGCTCGGGGATACCCCACTTCTCCACAAACACGCTGTCGGGCTCCACAAAGGCGGTGAAACCATAGTAGCGGTGTTTGGGGCAATAGAGCGTACCGAAGTCAGATGAAGTAATCGACTCGGGGTGATTCTGCTCGTAGTCCTCATCGCGGTAGAACGACATCTTAGCGTCCCAGCCTGTCTGCTTGAGCAGCATGGAGAACACCTTCAGGTTAGGAGTCTGCTCGATGAGGTCGGGCAAGTAAGCGTTTGACATCGACACCACATTGTCCACACCGTGAATTACACCGTTGGTAACCTCCACATCGGGGTTAATAATATAAGAATGCTCGTTGACGATAGTCTGGGCACTACCTGTGGTGGAGTCGTTGCCGTAGCTAATCGTGATGTAGCGGTCGTTCATGTTGGTCTTCTCCAACGCACCAACCAGAAAGTCGGTGGTCAGGTAAGCCTCTGCCATGCCATTGTCGATGACTGCATTCTTTACGATGTACTCCGCGGTGGAGTCAGGTATCTGCGTGATGTCGTAGTTCTTGGTCACGTAGATAGAGTCCAGATATTGCTGGATAGCATCGTTGGTAGGAGCAAAGACCGTGTAGTTGCCGCGAGCCGAGAGCAACTGTGCGATGTTCGACTCACTCTTCTTGCTCAGTTTAACCTTGGAGCAGAGATACGCGAAGTCCGTGTAGTTCTCTGAGTTCTCCATGTAAGTAGTGATAGTACTGCCTTTGAAAGTGTAGAGATTCGACTCGTCCACTTCGTCCTTACAGCTCTGGAATCCGAAGCTTACCGCCAGCATCGCTGCGGAAAGCAAACCATGCATAATTTTTAATTTCATTGTGTTTTATTGTTTTTTTGTTTGTTGTTTTCAATTCATGGTCATGCGCACACACACGCAAACCGCATACAAAAATAAATAAAAGATTTCAAACAAATGTAAAACAACAAAGAAAAAATATCTTTTCCTCTATCTTTTTTCTATGAAGTGCAGAAAAATCTCTAACTTTGCACAAAATTTTAGAACTCACAAAAAAATATGAAAACACTCAAAACTTTTGCCCTCGCGGCATTAGGAATCCTGCTATTGGCAGGCACCACCCAAACATCAACCGCTCAGGACGTTGATCGTAGTAAGTATCCCGACTGGCGTCCCTTCGATCCCGCCCTGCAGCGACAAATGCCCCAGCGGGCAACCAAAGGCAAGGCACGCTCCGGCTCCGCCACGCAGCGACCCGACCATTTGAACAATGCGCTGAGCATGTTCTTTCCGCCTGTGTTCAACCAGAGCGGCGGCTCCTGCGGCTCTGCCCAGGCCATTGGCTATATCTTTACGCATGACATGAACAACATGCGCAACCTCGACGCTTCATTCGAGGAGAATCAGTATCCCAGCCACTTCACATGGCTCTTCACCAATACCGACGTGCCTAAGTATGACATGGGCGTGGCCAATGGCATCCCTAACGTTGTCAACTACGGCGGACGCACCCACTCCAACGACTTCGGCTATCAGGTGCCCGAAAACTACTACTTTGGATGGATGCAGGGCTACGACAAGTGGTTCAACGCCATGCACAACCGTATGACCGGCTTCTTCTACGGCCCTCGCTTCGCCGACGACTGGTACGGTGCCCGTGAGCAAGTGAAGCAGTGGCTCTGGAACCACTGGGGAGAAGAAGGCTACATTGAGGGCGGCTGCGTAGGTATCGGCGTAGCCAGCGGTGGCACATGGGAAAACATTCCCTCCACAGCCATCAACGACGAGCTGGGCGTTACCGGCAAGAAGTATGTATGGCGCTGGGGTAAGACCTACGACCACGGCCTCACCATCTGCGGCTACGATGACCGCATAGAGTTTGACCTCGACGGCAACGGCGTCATTGGCGAGGAAGCCAAAGACGAGAAAGGCGCGTGGATCATCTGCAACTCGTGGGGCGCCGGCTGGTGTAACCAAGGCTTCATTTACTGTCCCTATGCCCACAGCTATGCTATGATCAACGAGAGCGGCAGCCACACCCTGCCCTGGGCCACCGAGCTATATGGCTATCGCCACAACTTCCGCCCCTTGCGTACCATCAAGATACTCATGGACTACGACCACCGCTGGGAGCTCTCCCTTATCGGCGGTATGGCACAAGACACCTCACGCACCACTCCCGAGCGCACCACCGGCTTCGTGCACTTCACCCAGAGCACAAAGTTTGATGAAAACGGCGTGTCGCCCGAGTGTCCTATGCTCGGCCGCTGGACCGACGGCTATCACTATGAGCCCATGGAGTTCGGTTACGACCTTACCGACCTCGGCGAGAGCTTCGACAAGAGCAAGCCTATCAAGTACTTCCTTACCATCCGCACCAAGACCGGCGGCATCGGCAAGGGCCACTTCTACAAGGCTTCCATCATCAACTACGAGTACGACAAGAACAATCCCGTCGAGATACCCTTCGACATCAAATCATTCGAGATTAATGGCGGCGAAAAGGAAATCACCATCTCCGTCACAGTGCCTGGCGAGGCACTCAATCCTCCCCTCAATGCAGCCCTCAACGGTAACACACTCACCTGGAGCGCACCCGAGGCTACCACACTGCCCCGCAACAAATATTATATCTATAAGGGCGGCATGCTCGCCGACAGCGTAGGCACCTCGCGTAACAGCTACACCGTCAGCGACCCCGGCGCCACCTACTCCGTGGCTGCCGTGTATAAGTACAACAATATGCAACTCGTGTCGGAGCCCAGCAACAATGCCAGCGCGCCCGTCATCATCGACAACACCGACAACAAGGTGCTCACCCTCACGCAGCAGGGGCTCCTCATACCCAACGCCTTCCCCAAGAAGCTCTATCAGGCCACCTTTGAGTTTATGCTTAACACCAGCAAGCTCAGTGCCCAAAACAATAAGATGGGTAGCGCCGACGGCGACTTCTTCATCAACGCCACTGCCAGTGGCCAGATCTCAGCAGGATGGAGCACCAAGTCTGGCAACGACTACGCCACCACCTCTGCCGGTCAGCTCAAGAATGGCAAGTGGGCCCACGTGGCCGTTATCGTTGACTGCGGCACCATCACCATCTACACCGACGGCATGAGGCGCAAGACCGTCACCTCCACCAGCTATAGCGGAGTGCCCGCCATGGGCGACTTCTACGTTGGCCTCGCTGACGGCCTCATGAACGGCACTATCGACGAGCTGCGCATCTGGAAGACCGCACGTACCCTCACCGAGATGTTCAGCGGCAAGGACGTGGCCATAGCCAACCCCGCTGCCATGAACGACCTGCTCGTCTATCTGCCCATGGACACCTTTGAAGAAGGCGGCCTTACCAAGGTGCGCGAATACGCCAGCGGCCTCCATGCCATCTTCGTTGATGATGCACCCACAGCCTCCTATGAGGTAGCCACCGACAACACCATCCTGCAGGGCGGCAAGACAATCATCAGCCCCAGCATCACCGCATCGCAAGACTCCGCCTACGCAGGCACTCCCGTGCAGTACACCGCTGTGGCACCCCTCTCCTGCACCGCATGGCAGTGGAGCGCACCGGACGCAGAGACCACGTCCTTCACCACACAGGCCCCCTACATTATATATAATAAAGAAGGCGACCACACCATCAGCCTTACCCTTACCAATGCTGACGGCACCACCACCCAGCTGCAGAAAGCCATCTACGTGCGTCCTGCTGCTAAGCCCGTGGCTGACTTCGAGATAGCCGAAGACACCAAGGATGCCGGCGAGCTCTTCAGCTTCATCAACCGCTCCACAGGTGCCAACACCACCTACAAATGGGCCCTGCGCGGAGCAGAGACCGAGATTGTGCAGTCCACCAACGCCACCGCCGTTTACGACGCGCCGGGCACATACACAGTCATCCTCTCCGCCACCAATGCCAGCGGCACCAGCACCAAGAGCAAACGCGTCACCGTCAAGGCAGCAGCACCCGCACCCGACTTCAGCGTCAACCCCAGCTCCATCCTGCTCGGCGAGACAACCTATCTCATCGACAAGACACGCGGCAATGCTGACAAATGGTTCTGGACCCTCGATAACGGCAAGCGCATACTCGCTGTCAACGGACAAAACACATCCTATGTGCCCAAGTATCCTGGCGTTTACGACATATCGCTGACCGCCACCAATGAGGTCGGCGGCAGGTGCGCCACACAGAAGCGCCGCCTCTACGTCAGCAACGCCGACCCCAAGAACGCACTCAGCTTTGCAGGCGACCAGGCCGTCAGCTTCATCTGCCCGCTGGAAGGCAACTGCAAGACATGGAGCATTGATTGGTGGATGAACCCGCTGCAGTACACCGGTGCAGGCGGCTTCGCCACTGCCAACGACTTCCTCCACATGGGAGGCGATGCCAGCGGAGCCTACAAGATTACCATCAACAACTCCTCCATCATGTCCAGCAGCGACTACATCATAATCAACGAATGGCACCACTACGCCATCACCTATAGCCTCGGCAATGTGCGCTTCTATCGCGACGGCGAGCTCATCTCCTCCCCCGAAAGCAAGCTCACCTACACCACCGGCAACTGGAACGGCGTGATGACCATCAGCGACCCCAAGAATCCGTACAAGGGACTCATCGATGAACTGCGCATCTGGAGCAAAGCCATCACCGCCACCTCCATCAAGGCATACGCCAACGCGCCTATCAACAATCCCGGCACCACCAGCGGACTCGCCCTCTACTATGACTTCAACGAAGGCCAAGGCAATGTCACCGACCACAGCGCCTCCAACCATATCGGCATACGCACAGGCTTCGGTCCCGACGGCGACGCATGGCCCCTTGCCACCGGCGTGTTCACCCTTGACCTCGCAACCGTCAACAATGAGCCCAAGGATGTGACCAGCACCTATCTCAAAAACTACGAGCGCCCGTTCATCTACGATGCCAACACCCAGGTCAACAACTATAGCTCCAACCGCTTCTACGCCCTCAAGCAAGGCACCACCGACTCACCCTGGCAGCTCGCCGGGCAGACCACCGAAGGCAATGTCGTTACCGGAGTGCACGTTGACAAGAACTACAACACCGACTTCTGCCTCTCGACCACCTACTTCGGCTTCGCCAGCCAGCTCAGCAACCACCGAGCATGGCAGACCGTCACCCTGCCCGCAGGCAAATACCGTTTCTTCGCCACGCGCGGCAGCGGCAATGCCCTCAAGAGCATCTATATGGTAGCGTCCCTCGGCACCGAGCTCAGCGACAACAGCTCGCTCAGCAACGCCCTCGCATACGGCAATGTAGCCGACAACGAATACATCGAGTTCGCCCTCGCTGACGAAACACAAGTCAGCCTCGGCATGCTCTACAACCTCGAGAGCTACGACCGCTACAATATCTCCCGTTTCTCCCTCACCCGTCAAGAACTCGACGTGGCAGAAGCCGACGGTGAGACCAGCGTCTATGACGCCATCCGCAATGGCAACGCCGAGTCCGTCACCCCACGCGACGGCGGCGTCACCATCGCCTCCGAGGCCAAGCAGACCTTCCGCATCTACGACCTCAACGGCCGCTGCGTCTTCAACGATCAAGTCCAGGGCGTTCACTTTATCCCCATGTCCCCCGGCGTATATGTCGTGGACGGCAAAAAGATTGTAGTGAAGTAATCGCTCCATCCCCACAAGAGGCCTCATCATTCCCAACAAGCGGCTTCCCTTTCCACACAGGCGGAATACCTTCCCACACAGGCGGAATCCCTTTCCCCACAATAGCCCTCATCGCGGGCTCGCCCCGCGCTCTCTAACATATCTCGCGAGAACTCATCCAGTTCTCGCGAGATTTTTTGCGGACTTCGTCCAAAAAGAGCGCCCCCTCGCCAAATCTTAAGCGCCCTTCGTCCAATTTTGGCGTGTCCTCCCCATTTTTTAAGCAGACTTCGTTCAGTTTTTTCGCGACATCATGTTCATGTCTTCACCGAGACACAAAAGTGTCTTCGCCGAAACACAATTGTGTCTTCGCCGAGACAAAGTAGTGTCTCGGCGAAGACACTGCGGCAAACTCTGGCTTTTTTCTGATAAAGTCCGCTTAAAATTCTGCGAGGTCTGCGTTAGTTTCTGCGAAGTCTGCATAAGATTAGGCGAAGTCCGCTTTATTTTTCACGAACTCCGCCTAAGATTCTACGAGGTCTGTTTAACTTTTTCTGAAGTCTGCGTGCAAAATCTAGAAGTCTGCGCGTGACGACGCGCACGGCTTTTCTTTACATGAGATGCGACATTGTCGGCATGAGTGCGGAGCAAAATCCGAGAAAATTATAGTTTTTCTATTATAGAATTTCCATAATTCAACTTTTCTTTATATTTTTGCACACAGAAATGACATTCTATCATTCTACCGACTAAATCAATAAAACATGAAGAGAGAGAAGAATCCTTTTATCGTGTCTGGAAAAATAGAGCCAGAGTTCTTTTGCGATCGTGTACAGGAAAGTGCAAAACTTATCAAAGCAATGGAAAACGGCAACAATCTGGTGCTGATTTCTCCACGTCGTATGGGAAAGACGGGTCTTATTCATTTTTGTTATGATAAACCTGAGATTCGTGACAACTATTACACCTTCTTTATAGATATACTGCACACAACAAGTCTAAGAGAATTCACATATATTCTTGGGCGGAAAATATACGATTCCATATTACCGCGCAGCAAAAAAATGCTGATGTCCTTTGTACAAACCTTGAAATCTGTAAGTGGGAGATTCGGCTTTGACCCTGTGAACAATACCCCTACATTTAATTTGGAATTGGGAGACATTTACCAGCCAGAGTTAACTCTTGATGAGATATTTCTTTATCTGGAGCAGGCTGGAAAGCCTTGTATCATAGCCATTGACGAGTTTCAACAAATTGCCAATTACCCCGAAAAGAACATAGAAGCCATACTTAGGACTCATATACAAAGATTGCCGAACTGCCATTTCATTTTTGCCGGTAGCGAATATCACATTATGCAAGAGATGTTTATCTCTGCAGCACGTCCTTTTTACAACAGTGCCGACATAATGGAGTTGAAAGCTATTGATAAGAACGAGTATGTGCGTTTTGTTAACAAACATATGCTTGCTAACAATCGCCACATCGATGACAGCCTGATTTGCAGCGTGTATGAGCTATATCGTGGTAATACCTATGCCATGCAAAGAACCTTCAACGAGGCATTTGCCTTGACAGAAGAAGATAGTGACTGCACTAAAGAAATTTTAGTTACGGCAATAAATAATATTATAGAATCAAGGGAACCCTTCTTCCAGGAATTGCTATCCAGCATCTCCGAGAAACATAAGCCTTTACTCTATTCCATTGCCATGGACGGTGAGGTAGAGCAAATAACATCTGCCAAATTCATTAACTCTCATAAGTTGTCGTCTGCAAGCAATGTACAACATTCTGCCAAACAGCTGCTAGAAAGGGGTGTAATTACGCGCATAAAAAACAGATATTATATTACCGAACCTTTCTTCGCATTATGGATTAACATGCTTTACGGCAAAGCCTCGTTCCATTTGTTTGGATAATGGGAACAAATCGTAATGCCGAGAAGATACAATTCCGCCAACACCCGAAAGACCCTCTCAACCTCTCCGAGGTCATACCTTCTCTACTTTCCCAAAGGGATCCCGCATAATGGGGAGTAACAAGGTAGAAGTCTTTAAAAGTGCTGGCGGAATATCGGATGTGCGCTGTGCGACAGGGTTATCTAATGATTATCTTCTGCGTTTTACCATTGGGTAGGCGGATGATGTTGACGCCCTTCTGCAGGTTGTTGAGTTTCTTGCCATCGATGGTGTAGATCTCATACTTATGGTCGCTGAGACCCATGCCTGCTGCTGCAATGCCAGTGATGTAAGCATTGACTGTCACATCGTGGTCGGGCATCCTGTCGGGGATTTCCTCCCATCCGTAGTAGTAGTCATCATCCTCAGCATCACCCTCTGGTATAATAATAGAGTCATAATCCAATGTGAACGTCTTATAGACTACGCCATCAATCATATATATCAACTTGTACTGATTAACTTTATATTCAGCTGTGTAAGTAACGTCCTTGGCGGGCATCGTTGAGGGAACATTGCCCCAGCTTACAAAGGTGTAGCCAGTCTTGGCGGGAGCATTGGGAGCAGTGATTGCGCTACCGTAATCTACAGACTTCTCGCTCACCACAGTGCCGTCAGCCACAAACTTCAGCTTGTATTTGTTAATGGTGAAGATTGCCTCGTACGTAACATCATGTGCAGGAACGGTGCTTGCGATATCCTTCCAACAACTAAAAGTATAACCTTCTTTAGTTGGGGTCTGCGGCGCAACGATAGCTGTGCCATAGTTCTGCGTAAAGGTCTTGTACACTTTCCCATCAACATTAAAAGTCACCTTGTACTTGTTAACTTTGTATTGAGCCGTATAAGTCACATCATTGGCAGGCATAGTGGCAGCCACATTGCCCCAGCTTACAAAGGTGTAGCCTGTCTTAGCAGGAGCATTGGGAGCGGTGATGGAGCTGCCGTAGTCCACAGACTTCTCGCTTACCACTGTGCCAACTGCCACAAACTTCAGCGTGTATTTGTTTATGGTGAAGCTTGCTTCGTACGTCAGATTCTGTGCGGGCACAGTACTTGCAACATTTTGCCAACCGCTGAAGGTATAACCTTCCTTGGTAGGTGCCTGTGGCTTAGTGATAGCCGTGCCATAGTTTTGTGTCAAGGTCTTATACACTTCGCCGTCAACCTTGAAAGTAATGGTGTATTGGTTAATACTATACTGGGCCGTGTAGGTCACATCGTTGGCAGGCATGGTGGCAGCCACATTGCCCCAGCTTACAAACGTATAGCCTGTCTTGGCAGGAGCATTGGGAGCGGTGATGGCGCTACCGTAATCTACAGACTTCTCGCTCACCACAGTGCCATCAGCCACGAACTTAAGCGTGTATTTTGGTATTACCACTGTAACGGAGCATGTCGCGCTCTTGTTGCTGCCGTCAGTGGTCTTGGCTGTTATCGTGGCAGTGCCGTAGCCCTTCGATGTTACTACACCGTTGCTGCTGACGGTGGCAACACTGGTGTTGCTGCTGGTCCATGTCAGTGTCTTGTTGGCAGCATTGCTCGGAGTGACTGTCGCCGTCAACGTCTGCGTAGCATTGAAGGCGGAGAAAGTCAGAGAGGTCTGACTGAGAGAAACGCCGGTAACCAGAATGGGAGCAGACACTGTGACGGAGCATGTCGCACTCTTGTTGCTGCCGTCAGTAGTAGTCGCTGTGATAGTAGCTGTACCGTTTGCCTTGGCTGTTACAAGACCATTTGCATCTACAGTGGCCACGCTGGTGTTGCTGCTAGTCCACGTAACAGACTTGTTAGTAGCGTTGGTAGGTAATACAGTTGCCGTGAGCTGTGAGGTTTGGCCTACCGATGACAGTGATAATGTCGTTTTGTCGAGACTGATGGAAGTTGCCTTTATCTCTGTTGGAATATTCACAGCTACCTGACATGTTGCACTCAAGTTTGTTCCGTCAACAGTC
>JAGCTG010000073.1 GCA_017963785.1 Bacteroidaceae bacterium
AACATACTCTATGCCTATTACTTTTGCTGCCTGACGGGCAATGAAGTTGGCTATGGTGCCAGTTCCTGTATATAGGTCATAGACCAACTCGTTGTCAGTGAGACCAGCAAAACTGCGTACTACTTTATAGAGTTCGTATGCTTGGTCATTGTTGGTCTGGTAGAAACTCTTGGGCCCTACTTTGAAGCGTAAGTCTTCCATCAACTCATACACGTAACCTGTCCCCTTATAGACATTAACTTCAAGGTCGCCTATTGTATCATTACATTTTAGGTTGTTCACCCACACGAGCGTTGATATTTCTGCATATGTGGTACAGATCCAGTTCATAAGTGCGTTGGCTTGCTGTTGGTCTTTGTCAGTAGTAATGTGAAACTGCATTGTCAGCATCACTTCTCCGCTATTTGAAGTCCTGAATATCATATCCCTTAACAGTCCTGTCTGCTGACGCAGGTCAAAGAAGGCGAGGCCATGCTCTAGAGCATAGTCTCTCACTCCGTTACGTACACGGTTTTGTATATCGTCCATCAAGTGACACTCCTCGATATCAAGTACCTTATCGAATGCGCCGGGGATGTGAAATCCCACGCCATTCTTATTGCTGTACTCAACGCCCAGGCTGATATCCTCGTCAGTGAGCCAACGTTTATTGGAGAAACTGAACTCAAGCTTATTGCGATAACCGAAAGTATTGCGGCTGCCAATAATAGGCATCGCTTCCGGCAATTCCACCTTGCCTATACGAGTTAGGGCATCAACCACTTGCTGCTGTTTGTAGTGAAGTTGGCGCTCATAGCTTAAGCACTGCCATTTGCATCCACCACATACGCCAAAATGTTTGCAACGAGGCTCTATACGCTCTTTACTTGCATGCTTAATCTTTACTGCCTTAGCTTCCATGAAACTATGCTTCTTGCGTACCACTTGCAAGTCGCACACATCGCCTGGCACCACCCATGGGACAAACACTACCATGTCGTCAACCCTTGCGATAGCCTTACCTTCAGCAGCGAAGCCCGTTATCTCTATATCTTCCAACAATGGAAGCGGTTTTCTCTTCCTACCCATCTAATGCTCAATCAATAACACTTAGTTTCGCATATTTTAACAACAAAGTTTTCTCTCCGCAGTTGATAAAATTTATAACGGCTTTTAACCCTGTCATATTGTCTTCAATACGTATCACTGTGCCAACTCCAAAAGTGGCGTGTTCCACTCTTGTTCCAACACTTATCACTCCATTCTGGACACGTACGGTTTGTAACCCTATTGATGATGCGTCACTGCTCTGCGAACGCAAAGCCTTTAGTGGCCTGTTATAAGATATGTTTGCGGAACGCGGTTTCTGTGGCCTGTATTCTTGATGTGCCCTATACGTGCCGCGTGGCTTAAACAGCGCATTCCTCTCTTCCTCAAAGTTGACATACTCGTTGAAATTCTGTCGTCTCACGTCACGGCTGGAACTCTCCTGATAGATATATTTTGGATCTATGTCTTTCAGAAATTCGCTTGGCTCAAACCAATCGGACTTGCCGAAACGGAACCGTGTTTTGGCGTTCGACACATAGCAACGTTTTCTGGCTCTTGTGATAGCCACAAATAGTAGTCGTCGTTCTTCTTCATACTCCTTGGGCGTCAGGCACTGCGCACTCGGAAAGATGCCTTGCTCCAAGCCTGTGACAAAAACCACGTCAAACTCCAGACCTTTTGCAATATGCACAGTCATCATACGTACAGCATCACCGTCGCCCTCATCTTTGTCAGAATCAGTTAATAGCGCGACTTCCTGCAGGTAGTCGATCATACCCACAGCAAATGCCTCGCCCTGCTCTCTCTGGCTATCCACAAATTGACTCATACCACTAAGCAGCGAGGAATAGTTGTCCACAATCTCCTTGCCTTCTGTGCTACGGTCTGCTAATGCCTGCTCCATCAGTCCACTCTCTTTCAGCACCCGTTGTCCAAGCTGATAGGCATCAGTTCCATCAAGGTCGTCTATGAATCCCTTTATCATTGACGCAAAAGCTTGCAGTTTACTTTTGGTGGCAGCACTTACACTGAGGCCATATAGGTCAGGCTGCTGTGCCACGTTCCATGCACTCGTGGCGTGTTCTTGGGCGCAGTCAAAAATTTTACTGACAGTTGTATCGCCAATACCTCTGGCAGGGAAATTGATGACGCGACGCAGTGCTTCCTCATCGCTGGGATTGACCGTCAGGCGCAGATAGCCCATTACGTCACGTATCTCCTTCTTTTCATAGAAAGAGTTGCTACCATATATAATATAAGGTATAGAGTTCTTACGCAGACTTTCCTCCAATATTCGGCTCTGCCCATTGGTGCGGTAGAGAATAGCAATCTCGGAGTATTTCACCCCCTCGCGATGCATCGTTTTGATGCGCTGACATACCGCTGCTCCTTCTTCTATATCGCTAGTCAGCTCGTTGAGGATGATTGGTGAGCCTTCCTCATTCTCGCTATATATGGTTTTATGTATTTGGTTTTCGTTCTTCTGAATCAGACTATTGGCAGCATTGACAATATTCTGAGTTGAACGATAGTTACGTTCCAACTTAAACACCTTAGTGTCAGCGAATACACGATCATAGTTCAAGATATTGTCGATACGCGCCCCACGGAAACTATAAATGCTCTGTGCGTCATCGCCCACAACGCAAATATTGTTATGAAGGCGAACCAATTGGCTAAGTATGACAAATTGTGCATAGTTGGTATCCTGAAACTCGTCCACCAAAATATACTTAAACTTATCGGCATATCTATCCCTGACTTCCGGCTGCGCATCAAAAAGCAAGAAGGTATAAAGCAGCAGGTCATCAAAGTCCATCGCGTTAGCCTTGTGACATCTATTGAAATATTCTTCATATATCTCTCCCGTTAACGGTATACGTTCCATGTCGTCACGGATATAGGCGTCTTTACTTTGTCTATACTGCTTGGGGGTGACAAGCATATTTTTTGCCTGCGAGATATTTGCCGCCAATAACTGCGGCTTGTAGACCTTGTCGTCAAGTCCTCTTTCCTTCACGATAGCTTTAAGCAGCGAGCGAGTGTCGCTTGGCTGATAAATGGTATAGTTGCTATCGAAGCCAAAGACATAGGCCTCTTTTCTCAATATACGACTGAAGATGCTATGAAATGTACCCATCCACAGCGAACGAGCCTCCACTATACCTACCATTCCCTCTATGCGCTCACGCATCTCACGCGCGGCTTTGTTAGTGAACGTCAAGGCAAGAATATTCCATGGTGCAATGCCTTTTGTCAACAAATAAGCAATCTTAGTAGTCAATACCGTAGTCTTGCCACTACCTGCGCCTGCCACCACCAGCGATGGACCGTCAGTGCATTCCACCGCCGCGCGCTGCTGTGCATTCAAGCGGTTCATAAAAGACGGTTGCGACGGGTTACTCTCGCATTTAAAAATGTCGGGCATACAAGCTGGCGTTTATTTTCACGCAAAATTACGAAAAATTTCTCTAACAATGTATCTCCAAGAAAAAAACTTTGCTATATCAATAAAATTGATTAATTTTGCGTCATAATTAACAACATAAAAAACAATAATATGAAAAGTAAATTTATACTTATCATTGCAGCGCTCGCGACTTTGTTTGGCAATATGGGCGCACTGGCGCAAAACCTAATTGATGGTTATACGCGCATATTTTATGCTGACGATTTGCAGGACGGCAAAGCTTACTTTCTAATTAGCGACCGCACCCTGTATTCTGGCAACAAGACGGGCAAGCCCAAGGGCATGTCTAACAAACTGGACAAATATACCATATCATGGGACAAGCCCTCCAGCGGTATCTACTTTGTATATTGGGGAGACTTTGACCCTGACGAGGTCGGCTTCCAGTGGATAGCCGAAGACATGGGCGACGGCAAATGGGCTTTCAAGAACGTTGTGAAGGAGGAATATCTTGGCGTAAAGAACAGCTATGACGACGATGTACTCTTTTCTGCCTCGCCGGTGGGCTACACGCTGACTGACCTTGACGACGGCGAGGGCCGCTTCTTCATGACAAGCAGTGAGAATACACACTCGCCCCATGTACAAGGCTACCTGCGCAGTGACCGCCCGAACAACAGCCTTGCCAAGCAGAGCGTGGGCGACGATGACTACAGGGACGATGTGGCCGATTACGGCTACCCGGGCAGATGGCAGATATACGAGGTGGAGAGCACGCCAACCGAAAAATGGATTACCGATCCCAGTGAGATTAAGGCAGGCGATGAGTATTACATTATCTGTCAGCGTACAAAGTTCACGGGTAACACCACCGGCAAGCAGAAGGCTATGTCAACGCTCCAGAGCAGTTACACTGTCAACTGGGGCGAGCAGTACGTATATTGGGGCGACCTCAACAAGGAGGAGGACGGATACATTTGGACTGCCGTGGAAACTGACGTAGATGGCCAGTGGGCATTCGTCAACAAAGAGAATGGCATGTATCTGGGCAAGCAGAACACGTCTCCCGTAGAACCTGACATCGTATTCTCTGAGACTCCTGAAGCCTACACTGTCAGCGGCGCGGAGGGTATCTTCCGTTTTACCCATGTGGCTACAGACAAACTGGTCAACGCTCAAGGATATGGCATTAACCGCTTTGACAACAGCCTCAAACTGGCTGACGATGACATTCCCTCTGATATTGCAGACAACGGCTCGCCCTCACGGTGGAAGATGCTCAGAATCGGCGGTGGCAGTGAACCAACTCCCACCTATACCATTAAGCCTGGCTACTATAATGTGGTGCTCGCCACCTCTGGCTCTGAAAAAAAGCGCGCATGGATGCAGAAGCAAATCGACGAGTCTTCAGTATCTGCCGGAGCCGACCTTACCTGTGCAGGGCTGACATCTGACCCGCGCATGGTGTTCAAGATTGACCCAATCGAAGGCGAGGACGGCAAATACAGCATCAAAAACTACGTCAGCAACAAATATGTAGGTGAAGCAGAGGATGGGCTGATGCTTATGTCCGACACGCTCGTGGCTCAAGAGGTTGAACTTGTTGAGGGCACGCGCAATACCTTATTTATATGTAACGAAACTACAGGCGAAAACCGCATGTATGCCGCCACGAGTGGTCATGTGGCTGCCGACGACAACTGGAATACGCCTGACAGCACCGCAGCCATGTGGAAGCTGCAGAGCGTGAGCCAAGCCGACCTGGACGCCATTCCTCAGGAGAAGATGGAGCTGACTGACATGCTCGCCTCCAACAACAATCCTAACTTTGCCGACTATAGCAAGCTAAGCGACGAACAAAAGGAAATGCTGAAGAAAATATGGTACAAGGCTGACAGTGATGTACAGAATGGCACCTACGATATTATATATCGTCAGGATATCGCCAATTTAGACGCTGCTCTGAAAGGCACATATCAGGAGCCAATCTACAACAAATATCAGCAAGACACTCTTCGCGTACTTAGTTACAACGTGCAGCACTGCGCAAAAGGATTGCAAAAGGTTGCAGATGCCATTCTGGCGCAGCGCGCCGATGTGGTAGCTCTGCAGGAACTTGACAGTGCTTGGTCACGCTCCAACTACAAGTATCAGGTCAAGGAATTGTCTGACCTTACAGGCATGTACGGCATCTTCTGTAGTGCACTTGAGGGTTACGGCATTGGCATACTAAGCAACCAGATACCTCAGTCTATAAAGGTGGTTGCACTTACCTCTGATTTCGAGCCTCGCCGCATGCTAGTGGCTGAGTACGACAACTATGTCTTCGCCAGTCTCCACGTCGGTCTCTCTGCTAATGCTCGTCGTGGCACTGGTCCCATCATCAAGAATGAAGCTGAGAACTGGGTAGAACTGGGCAAGCCGCTCATAATCGCTGGCGACTTCAATGACGACGGCACCGATGGAGAAATGGAAGGTGCACGTGGCGTGCTTACCAAATACCTGCAAGAGAACGGCTTCACCTACCACTCTGATCTAACCACTCCCACATGGAGTGCCGGCACCTACATCATCGATAATATTATCAGTTACGATCCCATCGGTGGCGTAGAAAAGATTAGCTATGAGGTGGTGAATGATAAGACAACCTCCGATCACATGCCTATCGTGGCCGACTTACTCGTTGGATTTGAGGACCCCGATGCAGTAGGTAGCATCACCGATGTCAATCCCCCCACTATTAACGGCAAAGTTTATAGTATCAACGGTACAATCGTCTCCAACTCTGCCGATGGCATTACACAACTCCCAGGCGGAATCTACATCTATGATGGCAAGAAAATGAAGAAATAAGTAAGATGTTAGGCATCTTTTACTAAATAATGCCGGCCTTGAGTGGTCGGCATTATTGTTGTGCCATCTTCCTCCTAATGAGGAGGTGTTTTCTATTTGATTAGATCTGTACCCATATAAGGTTGCAAGGCAGCAGGTATGCGGATGCCATCAGGCGTCTGGTTGTTCTCAAGCAAAGCGGCAACTATACGCGGCAAGGCGAGAGCCGAGCCATTAAGAGTATGGCATAAAGTGATTTTCTTGCCATCTTTGCGATAGCGGCAGTGTAAGCGGTTAGCCTGATAAGTGTCAAAGTTGCTGACAGAGCTAACCTCAAGCCAACGCTGCTGGGCCTCAGAATAAACCTCGAAGTCATAGCAGATGGCAGCAGTGAAACTCATATCACCGCCGCAGAGGCGAAGGATGCGATATGGTAGCTCTAATTTGACGAGCAGACTCTCCACGTGCTCCAACATCTCCTGATGACTCTGGCGCGAATGCTCTGGCGTGTCGATGCGTACTATCTCTACTTTCGAGAATTCGTGCAGACGGTTCAGGCCGCGAACATCCTTACCGTAGCTGCCTGCCTCGCGGCGAAAACATTCTGTATAGGCACAGTTCTTGATGGGCAGCATGGTCTCGTCGAGTATCACATCGCGATAGACATTTGTTACAGGCACTTCTGCCGTGGGGATAAGATATAGATCATCTATCTCGCAGTGGTACATCTGCCCTTCTTTGTCAGGCAACTGACCTGTGCCGTAACCACTGGCTTGATTGACCACTGTGGGCGGCATTATCTCTGTGTAGCCTGCCTTGCGGGCCTCGTCGAGAAAGAAGTTGATGAGTGCACGCTGCAAGCGGGCACCCCACCCTACATATACCGGAAATCCGGCACCAGCAATCTTTACGCCAAGGTCAAAGTCAATTAGATTGTATTTCTTCGCCAGTTCCCAATGAGGCAGTGCGTCAGTAGGCAGTGCGGTGTTGGTGCCTCCCGTCTTGACAACCACATTGTCTTCTGCACTCTTGCCCTCAGGCACCTCGTCATAAGGTATATTGGGAATAGTATATAGTATCTGCTTCAGTTGTTCCTCCAGTTCAGCCTTGCGTTCCTGCATTGTCTTGGAGTCAGCCTTGAGAGCAGCTACTTGCGCCTTAGCTTGTTCTGCCTCGTCCTTCTTACCCTCACGCATCAGCAAGCCAATCGACTTGGCTATCTTATTCTGTTGCGCAAGATTCTCGTCAAGGCTTGTCTGGCAAGCTTTGCGCTGGGTGTTTACTGCCAACACCTCATCTATTGTCTTCTCGGCATCTGCGAAATGCTTCTTGTTGAGGCCGGCGATGACAGCCTCTCTGTTGTCTGTAATCTGATTTATTGTAAGCATTGCTTTGTTTGTTTGTGATATCAACGTGCAAAATTAGCATTTTTATTATTAAATGGCGAATTGTAAGCAAAAAAAGAATTTTTTATTGTAACTTCGCGGCATGAATCAACAGATATATAGCAAAGATGTCATAGATTTCGTGAAATTGGCAGCCGACTATTGTCTCAAGTTAGAGCATAGCCGTGAAGCCACTCCTCACGAACTGGTGAAGGGGATGCTCAGCTCCCTACCTTATTTATATATAAAGGCGACCACATTGCTTGAATCTTCCATGGGAGAGAACGCATTCGCTACAGACCCACAAGTAACGGAAGATGACTATAATTTCGTGCGCAACGGCATATACGATGTCCTTGGCCGCTACGACGAGTATCTCGATGTATTCGTTGAGGACATGAAGTACAGCGACAAACCCATTCTGCGCAGTGTGTCTGAAGAACTGGCCGATATATATCAGGACCTTCGTAATTTCCTTGCGGTTTACCGCGATGGTATAGATGAGCTTATGGCTGCTGCCCTGGAGGAAGTACTCGACAACTTCAAGGAATATTGGGGACAGAAATGTGTTAATGTCATGCGAGCACTACACGATATCCTCTACCAACAGATGAATGAAGAGGAATAACATGAAAATCTACGCGCAGATAGACAAAAGGCTGGTAGACGAGATGCCCCTAGAGAGTTTTGAAGGACGTATCGTCACCATCTCGACAAAGAGTGAATGCGACAAAGCAACAGATTACCTGAAAAAGTTTGAATTCGTTGGCATCGACACCGAGACTCGCCCCAACTTCACCAGTACTGACAGCAATAAGGTAGCTCTGTTGCAGATATCCACTGACGACACCTGCTTCCTCTTTCGTCTCAATCGTATAGGCATACCTGATAGTCTGGCCGCCCTGCTCGCCAACCCGCGACAGGCTAAGATTGGCTTATCGCTGCACGATGACATACGCGCTCTAAATCAGCGCCGCCCCATCAAGATTCCACGTATTGTGGAGTTACAGAGAATGGTCAAGGAAATAGGCATCCTCGATATGAGTCTGCAAAAGATATATGCCAACCTTTTCGGCAAGCGTATATCCAAGAGTAAAAGACTCACCAACTGGGAGGCACCTACTCTCGACGAGGGACAGAAACGCTATGCAGCCATCGACGCATGGGCTTGCTTGCGCATCTATCGACAGCTATGCCACTTCCGCACGGGCGAGGAATACGAGTATATCGCACCGATGGACGACAATCGCATGTTTGATATCTGGCAAGCGATTCTCCTTAATGACCTTAAAGACCTTAAGGACCTTAAAGACCTTAAACCGTTTAAGCAATAATACCATGAAGACGATAACCCTCCGCAAAGGAAAGGACCAAAGCCTGCGCCGTTATCACCCATGGGTGTTCTCTGGTGCCATAGCAAAGGGCGATGACGGCATTGAAGAAGGCGAACTCGTGCGCGTAGTTAGCGCAGAGGGTGATTTTATGGGCATTGGCCATTATCAGATAGGTTCCATAGCAGTCCGGATATTGACTTTTGCTGACGAGGCAATCGATGATGCTTTCTGGTCACGACGTCTGGCTGCTGCCTACGCTATGAGACGTGGTCTTGGAGTGATTCGCAAGGAAAACGACATGTACCGACTTGTCCATGGCGAGGGCGATCAGCTCCCCGGCTTAATAATAGACATCTATGGTCCTGCCGCAGTGATGCAGGCTCATAGCGTCGGCATGCACCTCCAGCGCAAAGAGATAGCCACAGCGCTACAGACCATAATGCCGCAGTTGCAGTGCATCTACTATAAGAGCGACACTACCCTTCCCTTTAAGGCTGGTCTTAGCGACGAGTCAGGTTTCCTGCTCGGCAAGCCCATGGAACTCATGGCTCAAGAAAACGGGCTCCGCTTTCACATCGATTGGCTCAAGGGGCAAAAGACTGGCTTCTTCCTGGATCAGCGTGACAACCGCGCCCTCATTGAGCAGTATGCCCAGGGACGACGTGTGCTCAATATGTTCTGCTACACTGGTGGTTTCTCTGTCTATGCGCTGCGCGGTGGAGCAGAACTGGTGCACTCAGTCGACAGTTCTGAGAGAGCCGTGGAGGTCACCGACCGCAATGTTGCACTCAACTTACCAGATTGTACGCACCACAGGTCCTTTGCTGAAGATGCTTTCAAGTTCCTCAACAACATTGGCAAAAACAAAGACTCGATGTTCAATGACTACGATCTCATCGTCCTCGACCCGCCTGCTTTCGCCAAACATCGCGACGCGCTACACAATGCGTTGAAAGGATACACGCGCCTTAATGCCAAAGCTATGCAAAAGATTAAGCCTGGCGGCATCCTCTTTACCTTCAGTTGTTCGCAAGCCGTCAACAAAGACCAATTCCGTCTTGCCGTCTTCACTGCAGCGGCGCAAAGCCAGCGTTTTGTCCGTATTCTTCATCAGCTCCATCAGCCCGCTGATCATCCAATCAACATTTATCACCCAGAAGGTGAATATCTCAAGGGATTAGTGCTACAAATTGAATAACAATGCAGTATTTTGCGTTTTATTCATCTTTTTTCGTTGCTAATGCAAATTTTTCACATAATAATTTGGCGGGAATTATAAAATAGCGTAACTTCGCGCCAGTTTTCATGGTATTAGATTTAAGGTTAGTAAGGATTGACTGTCGGGAGACAACCAATCCTTTTTTATTTTTATCATTTTTATTCACCCCTCCCCCTCCACAATAAAAGACGTTTTTTTGCGTTAAAAAATTGAGCTTTGCGACTTTGCACAAACAATTCTCCAACCCTCATGGCGTGGATAAATAAAACCAAGAAGATTAAGTACATTCTTATTGCTGCAGCTATTGTTATTGCGGCAATATCTCTTGTGTACTCCCATTATCTTGTAAAGGATCTGGAGGCGGAAGCCGGAACCAAGATGAGTATATGGGCTGAAGCCATGCAGTCGCTCAACAATGCTGACGAAAACACAGACCTCAATCTGGTGCTGAAAGTTCTCAACACCAACAACACCATCCCTGTCATTGTACTTAACGATAACGGCGAGGTGGAGATGACGCGCAACATCGACTGCCACGAATTGTCAGTCAACGACTCTATCAGTCGCATACAAGACGAACTGGAGCACATGCGCAGTGCTGGTCACTCCATAAAGATAAACTACACCTCCACCCCTGCTGTAGATGACTCCACAACAATAAATAACGAAGATGAGGGCGAGCAACCATATATGGAGATTCTCTACGACAACTCGCTGGTGCTGAAACGGCTTGCCATCTATCCCTATATACAAATCGCTATCCTGGCACTTTTTGCCATCATAATCATCTTTGTTATTGTCAGTTCGCAGAGAGCTGAGCAAAACCGAGTATGGGTAGGCCTCACCAAGGAGACGGCACACCAACTTGGCACTCCTATCAGCTCACTTATGGCATGGATGGAGATTCTACGCGAGAACTATCCTGAAGATCCCATGCTTCCTGAGTTTGAAAAAGATGTTGACAGACTTAACCTTATCGCCGAGCGATTCTCCAAGATTGGTTCATTGCCTGAACCCAAATTAGAGAGCATCAACGAAGTGATCTGGCATGTAGTCAACTACCTCAAGCCGCGCTCGTCTGCCAATGTGAAGATAAATTGCCATTTGCCTGAGGCGGATTGTCGCGTAATGATGAATGCTTCGCTCTTTGAATGGGTTATAGAAAACCTCTGCAAAAATGCAATAGACGCCATGGGAGGTAAAGGACAAATCGATATCGTCGTCAAACAGGAACCTAAGCGACTGGCCATCGAAATAAGTGACACAGGAAAGGGAATAGCAAAAAGCCATTTCAAATCCGTGTTTGAACCTGGCTATACTACCAAGCGACGCGGATGGGGACTCGGCCTTTCACTTGCAAAACGCATTGTGGAAAAATACCATAAAGGACGTATCTTCGTTAAGTCATCCGAAATAGGAAAGGGCACTACTTTCCGTATCGAATTGAAAGGTTAACTGTCATTTTGAGCATGGCAAAAGCCCCTTTTTGCATAAAAAAGTAATTTTATCTGGCAGAAAGTGCGGCTGTTAAACAAAAAATTACTAAATTCGCGGCGCAATTTGCGCATACTATAGCACTAACATCGCATCAACGAGCATCTCTATGCCTCTTTCATTAGATTTGAAGCAGAATTTTGCAACGCCCATTACGGTTGAGTACTCTGTGGACAGCAATATGTTTGAGTCAATGGAGAATTCTCTTGTAAAAGGTGGTAAGCTAACAGTCGGCGTAACTGCACACCAAGCCCCCGAGGGCATCAGGCTTGCATTCAGCATCACTGGCAAAGCTGTAGTGGAATGCGACCGTTGTCTCGAAGACATGGAGGTTGACATAAACACTTGCGAAGAAGTGAGCGTGCAAAATGCAGATCACTACGAAGATGCTGCAGATGTGGTATATGTTGATGAAAGCCTCACTCAGTTGGACTTGTGGCCTATGGTGTACGACTTCATTGTGTTGGCCATCCCCATAAGCCACCATCACCCTGAGGGACAATGCAACAAAGACATGTCCGACAAACTAAACCAATATATGGTGCAGCAGCCAGACGAAGAAAACAACGAATAATAACAAACTAAAATACTAACAGAAAAATGGCACATCCTAAAAGAAGACAATCAAAGACAAGAACCGCAAAGAGAAGGACTCACGATAAGGCCGTGGCACCTACACTGGCCAAGTGCTCAAACTGCGGTGAGCTCTATGTGTACCATACCGTTTGTCCCTCCTGTGGTTACTATAGGGGCAAGGTGGCTGTAGAGCAGGAAGTAGCAGAGTAAGCGTTATTAATGCCTTATTATTTCACGTTTAATCTTATTTCCCATGAGTAAGATACATGCCGTCATTACTGGCATCGGCGGATGGGTGCCCACCTATATCCTCGACAACGAGGAGATGTCCACCATCGTTGATACAAGCGATGAGTGGATCATGGAGCGCATCGGTGTGAAGACACGCCACATCCTTAAGCCCGAAGAAGGCACCGGCACATCGTTTATGATGACCAAGGCTGTGAAGCAGTTGCTCGACAAAACTGGTGTTGACCCTGATTCTATCGACGCAGTCATAGCTGCAACATGTACCTTTGACTATCATTTCCCCTCCACTGCCTCGCTTGTCATTGGCAACCTTGACATCAAGAATGCCTTTGGATTTGACATTGAGGCTGCATGCGCAGGGTTTCTCTACGCCATGGAGCAGGCCGCCTGCCTGATATGCAGCGGCCGTCACAAAAGGGTGATTGTTTGCGGTGGCGACCACATGTCATCGATGACCAACTACCAGGACCGCAACACCTGCCCCATCTTCGGTGATGGAGCTGCAGCAGTACTGATGGAGGCTACCGAAGAAGAGGTCGGCCTTATTGACAGCTACCTCCGCGTTGACGGCAAGGGCTACGACAACCTCCACATGGCTGCCGGCGGCTCTGCCCGTATGCCAAGCCATGAAACAGTTGATGAGAGACTGCACTTCGTATATCAGGAAGGCCGCGCCGTGTTTAAGCACGCTGTAACTGATATGAGCGACGCTGTTGTTACCATCGCCAAGCGCAATGGACTCAACAAGGACAATGTGGCATGGGTAGTACCTCATCAGGCAAACGTGCGCATTGAGAGTGCAGTGGCCCGTCGAATCGGAGTGAGCGAAGACCACGTAATGATCAACATCGACCACATGGCCAATACCTCCAGTGGCACTCTGCCGCTCTGCCTGTGGGAATATGAGCCGTTGCTCAAGAAAGGTGACAAGATTATTTTCACCGCCTTTGGAGCTGGTTTCACTTGGGGCGCAAGCTATATGATTTGGGGCTATGACGGCAGCAAGTTTGCCGACACTCCTGCTGAATTCTACAAGGAGGGAATGATTAGCCGCGAAGAGTGGTACGCCAAGAGGCGTAAAGCTGAGTAATAAGAACATCATCTCACAAGAAGTTAACAGGGAGACAAAGAGCAGCCGACAGACTGCAGCCATTCCCCGTTAACTTCTTGTTTCTTTTAAGGCATATCTTTCATATTTTAACCTTTCACTTTTCCAACAATCTAATGTCACACAAGTCTGGTTTCGTTAATATCGTAGGCAACCCAAACGTGGGCAAGAGCACGCTGATGAACCTTCTTGTCGGCGAGCGTATCAGCATTGCTACGTTCAAATCACAGACTACCCGTCATCGCATCATGGGTATTGTCAACGAAGAGGACAGCCAGATAGTTTTCTCCGACACTCCAGGCGTGCTTAAGCCCAGTTACAAGCTGCAGGAGTCGATGCGTGCTTTTAGCGACAGTGCACTCAACGATGTAGACATTCTCCTCTACGTAACCGACACCGTAGAGACAGAAGAGAAGAATGCTGACTTCATTGAAGCAGTTAATGAACTAAGTGTCCCAAAGCTAGTGCTTATCAACAAGATAGACCTTATTGATGAAAAGACGCTCATACAACTTGTAGAGAAGTGGAAGACTCTTATTCCCGGCAGCGAGATATATCCTGTTTCTGCAAAGCTCAATTTTAATGTCGACAATGTTTTGCGACGCATCAAGGAGCTCTTGCCAGACTCCCCACCCTACTTCGACAAGGACCAGCTCACTGACCGCCCGATGCGATTTTTCGTTTCAGAAATCATACGCGAGAAGATTCTCCTATACTACGACAAGGAAATACCTTACTGCGTTGAAGTGGTTGTTGACGAATACAAGGAGTCAGACGACCTCGTGCGCATACAGGCCACCATCAATGTGGAGCATGAAAGTCAGAAAGGCATCATCATCGGTCGCGGCGGTATTGCACTCAAGAAAGTCTCCACAGAAGCACGCAAGTCGCTGGAGCGCTTCATACAGAAAAAAGTGTTTATCCGCATCTTCGTCAAGGTTGATAAGGATTGGCGCAACTCAAGTCGCGAACTCACCAATTTTGGCTATAAATCTTAAACCATTAAACTTTTGAACTTTTAAACTTTCTATTATGAGTTCCCTCGTCGCAATCGTCGGTCGCCCAAACGTGGGCAAAAGTACACTTTTCAACCGACTCACACAGACCCGTCAGGCCATCGTCAGTGAGATAGCCGGCACCACGCGCGACCGCCAGTATGGCAAAGTGGAATGGTGCGGCCATACCTTTTCCATCGTCGATACCGGTGGGTGGGTAGTCAAGACCGATGACATCTTTGAGGACGAGATACGCAAGCAGGTTACCATAGCCACTATGGAGAGCGATGTCATACTCTTCGTCGTCGATGTGATGAACGGCATCACTGACCTTGATACCGAGGTGGCTGATATCCTTCGTCGACAAAAAGAAAAGCCCGTCATCGTAGTCAGCAACAAGGCTGACTCCAACGAACTGACCTACAACGCAGCTGAGTTTTACGCCCTCGGTCTTGGCGACCCCATGTGCATCTCAGCTCTTACAGGCAGTGGCACCGGCGACCTGCTCGACCTCATAGTTAGCAAACTTAAAGAAAGCAAGGGCAGCGAACCTGACGACGACGGACTGCCTCGTTTTGCTATTGTAGGCCGCCCCAACGTAGGTAAGAGCAGCCTCACCAACGCCCTCATCGGAGAGCAGCGCAACATCGTCACCGACATCGCCGGCACCACGCGCGACTCCATTTATACGCGTTATGACAAGTTCGGCTTCGACTTCTACCTCGTTGACACAGCTGGCATTCGCCGCAAGAACAAGGTAAGTGAAGACCTCGAGTTTTACTCCGTCATGCGTTCTATCCGCGCTATTGAAAACAGCGATGTCTCCATCCTCCTTATCGACGCAGAGCGCGGCATCGAGGCGCAGGATATGAATATCTTCCAGATTATCCAGCGCAACCAGAAAAGCCTTGTGGTCTTTGTCAACAAGTGGGATCTCGTGGAGGAGAAAACCAATCAGACCATCAAAGCCTTTGAGACAGCCATCCGCGAGCGCATGGCACCATGGACCGACTTCAATATCGTCTTTGGCTCCGCCACCACCCAGCAGCACATCTTCCGAGTTCTCGAGCGTGCCAAGGATGCCTATGTCAATCGCAAGTGCAAGATATCCACTTCCAAACTCAATGAAGTGATGCTTCCTCTTATCGAGGCCTACCCGCCCCCATCAATTAAGGGCAAGTTCATTAAGATAAAGTACTG
>JAGCTG010000074.1 GCA_017963785.1 Bacteroidaceae bacterium
ACAAAGGTCAGCTGACCGAACTCGACGCAGTCAATGTGATGACCGGCATCTTCACAGGCCGTTCACCTAAGGACAAGTATATCGTTGACGATGCACAGAGCCACGACAAAGTGTGGTGGCCGACCGAGGACTATCCTAACGACAACCACCCCATGAGCGAAGAAGTATGGGCCAAGGTTAAGGAGATAGCCGTTAAGGAACTCTGCAACAAGGAGCTCTATGTGGTTGACGCTTTCTGTGGCGCCAACGAAGCAACTCGCCTGGCAGTGCGCTTCATCGTAGAGGTGGCATGGCAGGCCCACTTTGTGAAGAACATGTTTATCCAGCCCACCGCAGAGGAACTGGAGACTTTTGAGCCCAACTTTGTTATCTACAACGCCTCGAAGGCCAAGGTAGAGAACTACAAGGAGCTTGGTTTGCGCAGCGAGACATGCGCCGCCTTCAACACCACCAGCCGCGAGCAGGTAATCATCAACACCTGGTATGGCGGTGAAATGAAGAAGGGTATGTTCTCCATGCAGAACTACTATCTCCCGCTGCAGGGCATTGCTTCTATGCACTGCTCCGCCAACACCGATATGGAGGGCAAGAACACAGCCATCTTCTTCGGCCTCAGCGGCACCGGCAAGACCACTCTCTCCACCGATCCCAAGCGTCTGCTTATCGGCGACGATGAGCACGGATGGGACGACGAGGGCGTGTTCAACCTCGAGGGCGGCTGCTATGCCAAGGTTATCAACCTCGACAAGGAGAGCGAGCCCGACATCTACAATGCTATCCGTCGTGATGCACTGCTGGAGAATGTGACCGTTGACGAGAATGGCAAGATAGACTTTGCCGACAAGAGCGTTACCGAGAACACCCGTGTCAGCTATCCTATCAACCACATTGAGAAGATTGCCCAGAAGGTTAACGGCAAGAGCGCAGGTCCTGACGCCCAGAACGTCATCTTCCTCAGCGCCGACGCCTTTGGAGTGTTGCCCCCAGTGAGCATCCTTACTCCCGAGCAGACCAAGTATTACTTCCTCTCCGGTTTCACCGCCAAGCTGGCAGGTACTGAGCGCGGCATTACCGAGCCGACTCCTACCTTCTCAGCATGCTTCGGCCAGGCATTCCTGGAGCTGCACCCCACCAAGTACGCCGAGGAACTCGTGCGCAAGATGGAGAAGAGCGGCGCTAAGGCATATCTCGTAAACACTGGTTGGAATGGCACAGGTAAGCGCATCTCCATTAAGGATACTCGTGGTATTATCGACGCTATCCTCGGAGGTGCCATCCTCAAAGCTCCCACCAAGAAGATTCCTTACTTTGACTTTGAGGTGCCCACACAGCTTGAGGGCGTAGATACCGGTATCCTCGACCCGCGCGACACATACGCTGACCCTGCCCAGTGGGAGGAGAAGGCTAAGGACCTTGCAGCCCGCTTCATCAAGAACTTCAAGAAGTATGAAGGCAATGAGGCAGGCAAGGCTCTCGTAGCAGCAGGCCCGAAGTTGTAAAATAAAGGGAGAACAAGATTTTTTTCATAGTTGTATCGCCTCCGCAGGGATTGCGGAGGCGATAATTTTTTTGGGAATTCTCTTACAGTAGTTCCTGCAGTCGCTTGAAGGCTGGAGAGAGTAGGGTTGTCTCGACCTCATCTCCATTTGCTGAACGAAATAGGCAACGCCGCTGCTTGGGTAGCAGTTGGCTTACGAGGTGAATATTGACCAGAGTGCTACGGTCTGCGCGTGTGAAGATGGCAGGATTGAGTTGCTTTTCAAGAGCGCCGAGGCTCATCAGCACGTTGCATGAAGAGTGGAAGGTGACCATCTGCGAATAGTTGCCATCAGCCTTGAAGAAAGCGATGTCTTTGGTTTCAGTCACGACAGTGCCGCTGGTCGTTCGCAGGGTGATGCGCTCGTTCAAATTTTTCTCCGTCATCTTCAGGATGTCTTTGGCCAGTTGGTTGGTGGCATCCTTGATGGCTTTCTGTCGAATATTCTCAATCTGTTGCTCGCGCTGTTGTTTTTCCTTTTGCAGGCGTATCATACGCTTACGGTTGCGCCTTTTTTCATACGAACGCGTGGTGCTCCAAACCACGGCAGACAGCAGCAGTAGCCCCAATACCCATATCCACCAGTGTTGCCACCATTGCAGCGGTGGGCGTATGTAGCAGTCGTCTTCGTTGTTGGCCAATAGCTCGGCGGGACGGAACGAGGTGACTTCCTCTATGCCTGCCATCCATACAGTGCCATCGGGCGTCTCGGCCATCGTGGCCATGAGGGGCTCCAGGGCGGTAAATCCGTTGAGGTGATTAAAGAAGCGGACATCGCTCACCGAGTAGTCGGGATTCAGTCGCCCTACAAGCAGGCCGTCAATGACGGCAACCACAAGAAATCCTTTAGGCGACACATGCAGCGAGCGTACCTCATGACCCGACAAACCATCCATGACCATCGGTTGTACCTGCCCATTGCGAATAAGGAAGAGAGAATCCTTGGATGCAAAGACAATATTACCGTTGCTGTCGCACTCCATTGTGGTGATGATTAGCTGCTGGGCATAGTCCACCTTTTGTCCGTCGGCAAAGAGACCGAAGGTGGAGCCTACCCACAGGTGTCCTTGTCCATCCAGTGCGGCGCACCATGGATGGGGGATGTCGGTGTAGAGAGTGTCAAGAGTCCGAGACTGAGGAGTGTAGGCACAGATGCTCTTGCGGCTTCCTATGATGAGGCTTTCTCCAGCCTTGGCAACAAAGAGATAGCGTTCGTGCGGCAGTCCCAAAGACTCTCTCTCACTTGCCCCGCTCACACTTACGATGTCACCGTTGTATGCCATATATACCTTATTATTTATATTGACAGCGCACGGAGCGAAGAAATTGTCGGGGTTGTCCTCCACGAGATTATTGTCAACGAGTAGTTTGCCGTTGAGTGTACCCATCACGATACGACCGTCGTCAGTAGTCCCTATCGCCCGCACGATATCATCGGGGTCAGAGAGGCGGTGGTTGGTAAACCCTCGGTTGTAGTAGCAGTAGAGTCCTTGGTAAGTAGCCACCCACAGGCGGTCCCAGCAGTCCACCAACAAGTCTTTGACGAGGTTGAAACCGGTAGCCATGATGTGCACCTGCTGTCCGTCGTACTCATAGAGAGAATGCTCATCGGCAATCACCAGATGACCATTGGCGAGAGGCCTTACGATGAGACCATAGTTTGCTGCAGACCAGTCTGCTTTTGCTACACGCTTGAGATGGCTGTCCGTGAAGGAGTAAATGCCATCGGCGGCAAAGGCAAGCAGATTCTTATTGTGGAGAATCATGGAATAGATGTCGTTTTTGCCGGTGAGCTTGTGAACGACTCTTTTATCCTTCTTTATCTGCCACACTCCGCTCTGCAAAGGAATAATGATTTCGCACTTGGCAGTGTCCAGAAACAGTTTGCGGTCGGGAGTCATTTGGTCGAGCATCGGGCTCTTCTCAATACACTCAAGCCCCTGGGCTGTCAGTCTGCACAGGCGGCGGTGCTGCTCCTGCTCGTCTTCAAGCAAGATGAATCCGTCAGGCAGCATTGGGCTGTTGAAATTGTTGAGCAACCTCCCCCCCTGAGGGTCAATGGGCTGCGCTTCTACCTTGTCTAAAGAGGTGAACCATGCGCGCCTGAAGTCGAAGGCTCTCACTACGCCATCCACTTCAGCAAACCCAACAATATTGAAACGTCGCCCTTTGAGGAATGGAGTGAAGGTACGCCCATCATAGCGTGCGAATCCTGATAGCGTACCTATATATATATACCCGCGCGAGTCCTGCCACAATCGCTCCGTTTGCATTTGCGGCAGACCGTCCTGAGTGTTGAAGCGACGAAAAGTCAGTTGGCTCTCCAACTGCGCGCTTGCCATAAGACTGAGCGTCAGCATAAGGATGCCAAGGAATATTCTTTTAGTTTTTCCCATGATGCAGATTTTATGAAAAAGGAGCAAACATTATCTCTTTGCAAAGTCTTGCATAGTTTTTTGGAGATATGCCTTAGCTTTGCGAAGTAGCGATTCTTGATCTTTCACAGCTAACTTCTCATTCTCCACAGCCAGTTCTTTGACGATGTAGCCAGTGCTGTTGATGAAGGTGACCCCTCCGCCGAAGGTGTGGACGGCGCAGGGGTAGGTGTAGGTGCTACTGAGCACATCGCGGCTGAAGGAAAAGTCGCTGTGGGGCATACCGAGTTGTCCGAGCAAGGTGGCGGCGAGGTCAGTCTGATTGCAAAGAGTCTCGATGCGGTGAGGACCTCTCACAGCTCCGCCCGTCCATATGATGGGGATGCGGTTGCGCTCAGGGTTTGCCTCCGTGATGCCATCGGGGTAGGAGATGCTGTGGTCGGGCAGGATGATGAGCAGGAGATTGCTCCACGCGGGGGAGGCTTTGAGTCGAGCCACTAGCTTGCCTATGCAATCGTCGAGGTAGGCCATCGCGTTGGCGATTTGGTCATTCTTTATCCTGTTGTAGGGCACCTGCCAGTCCTCATGGCTGGAGAGGGTGAGGCAGGAGACAAATTTTGCGATTCCGCGACTCCGCGACTCCGCGTCTTTGTGACTTTGTGACTTTGCGACTATATTATATAAGGTGTCGAGCACGATGTGGTCCTGCACGCCCCATGAATGGGAGTGGCGAACGGAGGCAGGGAATGTTTCGTAGCCGCGTGCCTGCTGATAGCCGGTGGAGAGGAGGTAGGCCTTGGTGTTGGTAAAGTTGATATCGCCGCCATAGAGGAACTCGGTGCTGTAACCATTGTCAGCGAGAGTGCGGGCTATGGAGGGGAGGGTGCGGGCTTTTTCTGCCAGTTTCATGACGGAGATATCCGGGAAGGCCGGATATCCGCTGAGTGTGCAGACCAGGCCGCGGTCGGTGCGGAACGAGTTGGCGTAGCATCGCGAGAAATAAATGCCTTCGTCGGCGAGGCGCCATAGATTGGGTGTGATATTGCGACCTTGCGACTTTGCGATTCCGTAGTTTTGCGGCTCCATAAATACAGATCCGCAGCCTTCCATTATGATAAGCAGAATATCAGGGCGTGTAGTGGTAAGCAGAGTGTCGGAGTCAACGCTGAAAGTATTGTAATGCAGTTGGGCAAAGATGCTGTCGCATGAGCCTGTGTCATAGAAGTTATAGAGATTCTCAAAGTCTTGCACCTTGAACGAGGAACTAATCAAACTGAATACAGGGTTGACGGCCGAGTGATTGAGGAATTGGTTTTGGGAATAGTAAACGTGCCCCACATTCATGGTAGAGCGGCCTACGCCGCCGCGGACGAGGAGAAACATTATTCCGCCTATTAGGAGCAAGGCAAGAAATTGAAGATAGGAATTCGGGAATTGAAATTTATTCTTACGACTTTCGCTCCTCAACTCTCGCCTAAAGACTAAAAACTTAAAAACAAAAAGCATCAGCGCGGCGAGTGCGGCTATGGCAAGGACACCGAGGAGTATAAACCAAGGGGAAACACTGGCGAGGGCATTCTTTGGGTCATCGATATAATTGAAGATGGTGGCGTCGAGCTTGAACTGCCAGAACTTATAGAGCACGGTGTCGGCGACAAGAATCACGGCTAGCAGTGGCGCGATAAAGTAGCAGTAGCTCTTTGTGGCGAGCCGTGGCCATTTGTCCCCCAGCCAGAGGGAAAGAAAGCAGAATAACAGCGGAACACCAGTCAGGTAGGAGGTGGTGGAGAGGTCAAGGGGCAATCCATGATAGAGTACGGCGAAGATGTCGCCGATGCTGAAGTCGTGGCCACTGGCGTTGTAGAGCATAAACACCACCTTCATCATCAGAAAGGTGGTGAGGATAATAATGAAAAACAAACCAAGATATTTAAGGCGTGCTTTCATCCGTCAGTTTTTTTAGTTCTTCAACTCTTCAATTCTTCACCCCTCCTACAGCTGCTGCATGTCGTTGAGTTTCTTGTAATATTTGCCGAGGGCTATCAGTTCGTCATGGGTGCCGCTTTCCACTATCTGTCCATCGTGGAGCACATAGATGCGGTCGGCGTTCTTAATGGTGGACAGGCGGTGGGCGATGGCGATGGTGGTGCGCGTCTTCATGAGTCGCTCCAGAGCCTCCTGCACCAGTCGCTCGCTCTCAGTGTCGAGAGCCGAGGTGGCTTCGTCAAGGATAAGGATTGGGGGATTCTTGAGAATAGCGCGGGCAATGCTGACACGCTGGCGCTGTCCGCCGCTCAACCTGCAGCCTCGGTCGCCGATAGAGGTGTCATAGCCGTGCTCCATCTCCATTATGAAATCATGGGCATTGGCAATCTTGGCGGCCTCTACCACTTGCTCCATCGTGGCGTGCTCTACGCCGAAAGCGATATTGTTGAACACAGTGTCATTGAAGAGGATAGCCTCCTGGTTGACGTTGCCTATAAGTGAGCGCAGCGACTGGATGGAGAGTTGGCGGATATCCTGTCCGTCGATGAGTATCTGTCCGTCGGTGACATCGTGGTAGCGTGGGATAAGGTCCACCATGGTCGATTTGCCGGAGCCCGATTGGCCTACAAGAGCGATGGTCTTGCCTTTAGGCACTACGAGATTGATATTGCTGAGCACCTGCTTGCTCTCATTGTAGCTGAAGCACACGTTGCGCAGCTCGATGCTCTCCTTCAGTTCGCTGATAGTCTGCGGATTCTCCACTTCCTTGATGTTATTCTCCGCATTGAGGATTTTGTTGATTCGCTCCATGGAGGCCATACCCTTTTGGATGCTGTATCCAGCCTTAGAAAGGTCCTTGAGCGGTTGGAGGATGGTGTAGAGAATCACGAGATAATATATAAAGGTGCTCGCGTCGATGGGCGAGTTGCCGGAGAAAATGAGATACCCGCCAAACCACAGCACCACTACTATCATGCAAGTGCCGAGAAATTCGCTGACAGGGTGGGCGGCCGATTGGCGTATGGCCACGCGCATTGAGGCATTGCGATATTCGTTGTTGACTTTCTCAAAGCGCTTGTCCATCTTCTTCTCAGCGATGAAGGCCTTGATGATGCGCAGGCCGCCGAGGGTTTCCTCTATCTGGCTGATGCCGTCGCTCCACTTGCTCTGCGCAAATAGCGACTTCTGCTTCAGTTTCTTGCCGATGCGTCCGATACCAAAGGCCATAAACGGCACTACTAGCAGGGTAAACAGCGTTAGCTGCCAGCTGATGGCAAGCAGGGTGCCCAAGTAGATGAGAATAAAGATGGGGTTCTTTATTACCATGTCGAGTGACGAGGTAATAGAGGAGTCTATCTCATTGACATCGGTGCTGGCGCGAGCAAGGATGTCGCCCTTCCTTTCTTCAGAGAAGAAGGACAGCGGCAGTCGCAGTATCTTGCGGTAGATGTCGGCGCGGATGTCGCGCACCACTCCGGTGCGCAGTGGCATCAGGCATGCCGAGCCGCCGAAGTAGGCTGCTGTCTTGAGGAGCGTCAGCACAGCAAGAATGATGCCCAGCATGAGTAGCGTGGTTGCGGGACCGTAGTTGTCAATCATCAGCTGCGAGTAGTAGTAACCGTTGTTCTTGGCAGTCTCCAGGAAATCGCCCGTGCCCCATTCGATGAACTGGTAGCGCTCGGTGTTGATTTTGAAAAGGATCTGCAATATGGGTAGCAGCACTGTAAATGAGAAGACATTAAACAGCGCGGCTAGGATATTGAAGAACAGCGTCCCCCCGATATATCGCTTATAGCGGGAGAAATACTTGCTCATCAAATGGAAGAAATCTTTCATATTCTGTTATTTTCTGCCGAAGTCAGCGGGTATTTCGCCCCATCGGTCGGTGTTCCACTTGAGTATTTTGAATTCTGAGTAGTCATTGTTGTTGAGCCACTTCTCGGCGCGTGCAATGAGCTCATGCGCTTTGGCTGTCTTGTCGTTGAGCTCCAGCTTGGTGCGGCACTGACGGGCTTTGATCCATAGCAGGGCATTGCGGCTGTCGCTATAGATGGGATATGCAGTGCCTTGTTGCTTCTGCAGCGCGAGGGCATGCACTATGGCCAGGAACTCGCCTATATTATTGGTTGCCATAATCGGACCGAAGTGAAACAGCTGTATGCCGCTCTTCACATCCACACCGCGATATTCCATCATGCCCGGGTTGCCGCTGCAGGCGGCGTCCACGGCGTATGCATCCTGAATTATTTCATTGCTGAAATCTGAGTTATTAATTCTTAGTTCAGGGTTCTTAGCTTTGCGTTCTATAGGAGGGGCTCCGTCGGCAAACGCCTTCTCAGCCTCCTCCATAGTGGGGAAAGACTTGTAGCGAGCACCTTCAGCGCCGTGCACCTGTGCCTTGCACTCGTCCCAGGTGAGGTAGATGCCTGGCTCGCGGCCCTGCCACACGACATAGTATTTTGGTTTTTGTTTACTCATTGCCAAACTTGGAAACTGAGTGCATCATGCTGCTACATACGCTCAGGCACCTCTATGCCAAGCAGACGCATGCCAGTGCGCACGATATTGCTCACCTGCTCCGAGAGCACCAGGCGCAGTTGGCGTTTCTCTTCGTTGGATTCGCCTAAAATGGTGTAGTCGTGATAGAATTGGTTGTACTCCTTCACGAGGTCGTAACAGTAGTTGGCGATGGTGCTTGGGCTATACTCTGTAGCAGCCTGCTGGATGACGGCGGGGAATTCAGCAAGATGCTGTATTAGGTTCTGTTCCTTCTCATTGACGGGTGTGCTCTTGCTCACCTCGCTGCCGAAGTCGATGCCGGCCTCCTTAGCCTTGCGCAGCACCGAGCGGATGCGGGCGTAGGTGTACTGGATGAATGGGCCTGTGTTGCCGTTGAAGTCGATACTCTCCTCGGGGTTGAACAGCATATTCTTGCGGGCGTCAACCTTGAGCAGGAAATACTTTAGTGCGCCTAGGCCCACGATGCGAGCTATCTCGTCCTTTTCCTCTGCGCTCATGTCGGCAAACTTGCCCAGTTCCTCGCTGGTTTGGCGGGCAGTGCTGATCATCTCGCTTATCAGTTCGTCGGCATCCACCACGGTGCCCTCGCGGCTCTTCATCTTGCCGTTGGGTAGCTCCACCATACCGTAGGAGAAGTGCACCAGGTCCTTGCCCCACTCAAAGCCGAGCTTGTCGAGCAGGATGGACAACACCTTGAAATGGTAGTTCTGCTCGTTGCCCACCACATAGACCATCTTGTTGATGGGGTAGTCGTCGAAGCGCAGCTTGGCAGTGCCTATATCCTGCGTCATATAGACCGAGGTGCCGTCGCTGCGTAGCAGCAGCTTCTCGTCGAGGCCTTCAGGGCGCAGGTCGGCCCACACGGAGCCGTCATCGTGGCGGGTGAAGAGACCCTTCTGGAGTCCTTCCTCTACTTTTGCTTTGCCTACAAGGTAGGTGTCTGACTCATAATAAATCTTGTCGAAACTCACGCCCAGTGCTTTGTAGGTCTCGTCGAAGCCGGCATACACCCACTCGTTCATCTTCTTCCATAGAGCACGAACCTCGGGATCATTCTGCTCCCACTTTACGAGCATCTCGTGGGCCTCCTTGATGAGAGGTGCCTCTTTCTCTGCTTTGGCCTTGGCGGCCTCCTCGTCGAGACCCTCAGCCTTATATTGAGCGAAGAGAGTGCTGACTTCCTCGCGGTAGTGCTTGTCGAAGGCCACGTAGTAGTCGCCGATGAGGTGGTCGCCCTTCTTGCCGCTGCTCTCAGGCGTCTCACCTTTGCCCCAGCGCTGCCATGCCAGCATCGACTTGCAGATATGTATGCCGCGGTCGTTGACTATATTGGTCTTCACCACGCGGTTGCCAGCGCCCTCAAGTATCTGACTGATGGCCCAGCCCAACAGGTTGTTGCGCACGTGACCCAGATGGAGGGGCTTGTTGGTATTAGGTGACGAATACTCTATCATCACTAGCGGCGACTGTGCCGTCGGCTTCACTGTGCCGTAGTCGGCAGTCTGGGCGATAGTATTGAGCAGGCGGGTCCAGCTCGTGGTGGCAACGCTGAGGTTCAAAAAGCCCTTGATAACGTTAAACTTCTCCACCGCGGGCTCATTGTCGGCAAGCCACTGGCCTATCTCCTGCGCAGTGTCCTCAGGTTTCTTGCGGGAGATGCGCAGCAAAGGGAACACCACCAGAGTGAGGTGACCTTCAAATTCTTTCTTGGTCTTTTGTAGTTGCAGTTGCTCTGCACCGACCTGTGCTCCGTAGAGAGTCTCAACGGCCTTGGCGCAAGCCGACTGTATCACGTTTTGAATGTCCATAATCCACCTATTTTAATTTTTCGACTGCAAAGGTAGTGAAAAAATTAAATCGGATGATATAAAATAGGTTGTATGTGGAAAATTTTATCTATTTTTGCAGTTTGAAACGAAAATCATAGGCTATGTTCAGGATGCCCCCGATAACAAAAAACCTGCTGGTGATAAACATTCTGCTTTATCTTGCCACGGGACTGCTACGCAACAACGGCGTGGACCTCAATGACTTGCTGGGCCTGCATTTCTTCAAGTCCGACAATTTCATGGTCTATCAGTTGGTGACCTATATGTTTATGCACGCCAATTTTGAGCACATATTCTTCAATATGCTGGCCTTTTGGATGTTCGGTCGCATCTTGGAGCAGGCGTGGGGAGCCAAGAAATATCTGATTTTCTACATGGTGTGCGGCGTAGGTGCCGGACTATGTCAGGAGGTGGCGCAGTATATCGAATATACCACCCAACACATGGGTGACTATGCAGTGGTGAGCGACGGAGTGTCGCAGATACCCATGAAGGAGTACTTGCGCATGTGGACCACGGTGGGAGCATCGGGCGCTGTCTATGGCATACTGCTGGGCTTTGGTATGACCTTCCCCAACGAGCGTATCCTGCTGCTTATCCCACCTATGCCCCTGAAGGCAAAGTGGCTGGTGATAGGCTACGCCGCCATCGAGCTGTTGTCGGGCCTGGGCTCGAGCGGCAGCA
>JAGCTG010000011.1 GCA_017963785.1 Bacteroidaceae bacterium
GACATCGCGGCATACAAAGGCAAGCGCTACTATGCCGTCCGTGCCGAGCAGTATGCCGTCACTCCTTCTGCACTGGGAGAGATAACCTTTCCCGCGCAACAGTATAACGTGGTGCTCAGCGTGCAGGAGAAGCAGCAAGCCAATCCTTTCGACCCCTTCGCCGACTTTTGGGGATTTGGGCGTACGCAGATTAAAAAGGTGCAGAAAAGCTGTGCCTCAGAGCCTCTGAAGATAAAGGTCAGCAAGCGACCGCGCAAGACTATCGAGGAACTGCGCAAGAGTGGAGCGACGGTGATGTAAGAAAAAGTTGAAGGTCCGAGAGAATGTTGCGACATAGTGACTCTGCGACTTAAGAAAAGTGACATTAGAGTACCTTTTATATAAATGTGTGGTAAGAAACTTGGTCTATTCGCAAAAAAATGCTAAATTCGCCGCGCGGTTTAAAAAAGTTAAAAAACTCTCGAACTTTCAAATTGCAAATATTAAATTTCAAATAAATAATTATTTATGTGGTTAATTAAATCTTCTATCGGAAGGAAAGTGGTGATGTCAGTTACCGGCATTGCGCTGATTCTCTTCCTGACGTTTCATGCATGCATGAACGTTGTGGCGCTGTTTAGTGCGGAGGCTTACAATGCCATCTGTGCTTTCCTCGGCGCGAACTGGTATGCCGTAGTGGCAACTGCAGCCTTAGGTGCTCTGGTGGCCCTGCACTTTGTGTTTGCAATCATCCTTACCTTGCAGAATCGTAAGGCTCGCGGTGCCAGCGGCTATGCTGTGTCCACCAAGGTGAATGCCGGCACGGTGGAGTGGTCGTCAAAGAACATGTTTGTGCTGGGCCTTATCGTATGTTTAGGCTTGCTGCTGCACCTCTACAATTTCTGGTACAACATGATGTTTGCCGAGATTGTAGGCATGGAGGGCGCACTCTCGCCCACTGATGGCTACGGCTATATCCAGCAGACCTTCAGCTGCCCGCTCTATGCAGGGCTCTACATCGTGTGGCTTGCCGCACTGTGGTTCCATCTTAGTCACGGTTTCTGGAGCGCCTTCCAGACCCTTGGTGCCAATGGTAAGACATGGCTCAAGCGCTTGAAGGTTATCGGTATTGTGTGGGTAACCGTTGTTATCCTTATGTTTGTGGCTGTAGTAGTTGCCTTCGCCACCGGCCTCGTCGGATGCTGTGGCGCAGACTGTGGCGATGCCTGCCAGAAGGCAGTCGAAGCCTGTGGCGCAACATGCTAGTGCTTACTTGTCAACTCGTTTACTCGTTAACTATTAAAGACTATGGCAAAAGAACTTAATTCCAGAATACCCGAAGGTCCCGTTTCAGAAAAGTGGACTAACTATAAGGCTCATCAGAAACTGGTGAACCCAAAGAATAAGCTGAAGCTCGATGTTATCGTTGTAGGCACAGGCTTGGCCGGTGCCAGCGCCGCAGCCTCACTTGGTGAGATGGGCTTCAACGTGCTCAATTTCTGTATCCAGGACTCTCCGCGCCGTGCTCACTCCATTGCTGCACAGGGCGGTATCAATGCTGCAAAGAACTATCAGAACGATGGCGACTCAGTCTATCGTCTGTTCTACGACACCGTCAAGGGCGGTGACTACCGTGCCCGTGAGGCCAACGTATATCGTCTGGCTGAGGTGAGCAACAATATCATCGACCAGTGTGTAGCTCAGGGCGTGCCCTTTGCCCGTGAGTATGGCGGCATGCTTGCCAACCGCTCCTTCGGTGGAGCCCAGGTAAGCCGTACCTTCTATGCCAAGGGCCAGACCGGCCAGCAGCTGCTGCTCGGTGCATACAGCGCACTGAGCCGTATGGTAGAGGCTGGCAAGGTTAAACTCTACACCCGCTATGAGATGGAGGATGTGGTAGTCGTTGACGGCCGTGCCCGTGGCATCATCGCCAAAAACCTCGTTACCGGCAAGCTGGAGCGCTTCACTGCCAACGCAGTGGTAATCGCCACCGGCGGCTATGGCAACACCTACTTCCTCTCCACCAACGCTATGGGTTGCAACTGCTCTGCCGCAGTAGCCTGCTACCGCAGGGGAGCCATGTTTGCCAATCCTTCGTATGTGCAGATTCACCCCACCTGTATCCCCGTGCACGGTGACAAGCAGTCGAAGCTGACGCTGATGTCGGAGTCGCTGCGTAACGACGGCCGCATCTGGGTGCCCAAGAAGCTGGAGGACGCCAAGGCACTGCAGGCCGGCACCAAGCACGGATGTGACATTCCTGAGGAGGACCGCGACTATTATCTCGAGCGCCGCTATCCCGCCTTCGGTAACCTCGTGCCTCGCGACGTAGCCAGCCGCGCAGCCAAGGAGCGCTGCGACAAGGGCTACGGTGTAAACAATACTGGCCTGGCTGTGTTCCTCGACTTCTCCGAGAGCATCCAGCGCCTGGGTATCGACGAGATACGCCAGCGCTACGGCAACCTCTTCGATATGTATGAGGAGATAACCGACGTCAATCCCGGCGAGTTTGTGAAGTCTGTCAACGGCATCGACTACTACAAGCCGATGATGATATTCCCGGCCATCCACTACACCATGGGAGGCATCTGGGTTGACTATGAACTGCAGACCACTATCCCCGGATTGTTTGCTATCGGCGAGTGCAACTTCTCCGACCACGGTGCCAACCGCCTTGGCGCATCAGCGCTGATGCAGGGTCTGGCCGACGGTTACTTTGTATTGCCCTACACCATCCAGAACTATCTCTCCGATCAGGCTGTATGGCCTAAGCTGTCCACCGACACCCCTGAGTTTGCCGAGGCAGAGAAGGCCGTGGATGCAGAGATTGACCGACTGATGGGCATCCAAGGCAAGCGCTCTGTTGACTCTATCCACAAGGAGCTAGGCCACATCATGTGGGAGCATGTCGGCATGGGCCGCACCAAGGAAGGCCTCGAGGAAGGTCTCAAGCTACTCAAGGCTCTGCGCAAGGAGTTCAACGAGAACCTCTTCGTGCCGGGCAGCAAGGAAGGCCTTAACACAGAGCTTGACAAAGCCATCCACCTCCGCGACTTCATCACCATGGGCGAGCTCGTAGCTACCGACGCCCTCCACCGCGAGGAGTCCTGTGGCGGACACTTCCGCGAGGAGCACCAGACCGAGGAAGGCGAGGCCAAGCGCGACGACGAGAACTTCTTCTACGTAGGCTGCTGGGAATACCAGGGCACCGACGAGAAGGCTCCCGTGCTCCACAAGGAGAAGCTGGAGTATGAGGCCATCAAGGTTCAGACACGTAACTATAAGAATTAGTTGACGAGTTAACAAGTAAACAAGTTGACAAGTTGTTACCTGAAGACTTGTTTGCGCATTAACGAATCAACATAAGAGATGATAACAATAATAACACTAAGGATGACGAGTGTGCAAGTTGTATGGTAACGAGTCATAAAAGTTTGACCGTCTGGAAAAAGAGCATTGAGCACGTTTTGAATATCTACAAGGCTACTCAATCATTTCCAAAAGATGAAATGTTTGGAATAGTTCCACAGATGCGTCGAGCCGCGGTCTCAATATCATCAAATATTGCAGAAGGTTACGGACGGGTTTACTCTAAAGAGACAATCAAATTCCTAAGCAATGCTCTTGGCTCTGCTTCCGAATTAGAAACGCAGTTAATAATATCGAAAGATCTAAACTTCTTGACGATTGAAAAGGCTGCAAGTCTCCAAAAAGAGATTGAAGAAATAATCCGTATGCTGTCCGCTCTAATCAAATCAACCGACAAACAACTTGTTAACTCGTCAACTCGTTAACTTGTCAACTAAAAATTATGAAAAACATTTCTTTTACCATCAAATATTGGAAGCAGAATGGTCCTAAGGATAAGGGTCATTTCGACACACATGAGATGAAGAACATCCCCGATGACACCTCGTTCCTTGAGATGCTTGACATCCTCAACGAGGAGCTCATTGCCGAGGGAAAAGAACCCTTCGTCTTCGACCACGACTGCCGCGAGGGCATCTGCGGTATGTGCTCACTCTACATCAACGGCACACCCCACGGCAAGACAGCCACCGGCGCCACCACCTGCCAGCTCTACATGCGTCGCTTCAAGGACGGCGACACCATCACCGTGGAGCCTTGGCGCTCTGCCGCCTTCCCAGTCATCAAGGACTGCATGGTTGACCGCTCCGCCTTCGACAAGATAATCCAGGCTGGCGGCTACACCTCCGTGCGCACCGGCCAGCCGCAGGATGCCAATGCCATCCTTATCCCCAAGCAAGATGCAGACGAGGCAATGGACTGCGCCACCTGCATCGGATGCGGCGCATGCGTGGCAGCATGTAAGAATGGTTCCGCCATGCTCTTCATCAGCAGCAAGGTGAGCCAGCTCGCCCTCCTGCCGCAGGGCAGGCCGGAGGCCGCCAAGCGCGTCAAGGCAATGGTAGCCCGCATGGATGAACTCGGCTTCGGCAACTGCACCAACACCCGCGCCTGCGAGGCAGTATGCCCCAAGAACGAGACCATAGCCAATATAGCTCGCCTCAACCGCGAGTTCCTGAAGGCTAAGTGCAAGGACTAATCCTGCACGTTATCATAAATAAGGTGGCGGTACCTCACACTTGGAGGTATCGCTACTTATTAGTATATACCTTGCTACAGAATTGCTGCCGGGTGTTAGCGTAACATGATGCCCGTGAAGATGCGCCCCGAGTTGATGCCTAAGCGGCGGGCAGAGAAATAGATGGCTACCTGCTGGAAAGTGCATACGGGAGAGACCATGATACGGTCAGCCTTGACTCCGGCAGCCACCAGCTGCAGACGATTGCACTCCGGCAGGTCAATATGCCATTTCTTGCCAACCCCGTTAGTGCATGCAAACCTTTTGCTGATAGCACCCATCTCAAAGCCTTCGCTTGCGAAAGACTCATATACCTCGTCACCTACCTCAAACGAATCAAGATGGATGCCGGGACCTATCTGCGCCGTAACGTCAGCTGGTTGGGTGCCATAGACTGCGGCCATCTTTGCCAGAGCCTTCTGTGCGATAC
>JAGCTG010000075.1 GCA_017963785.1 Bacteroidaceae bacterium
CAGCTCTATCTGCTTATCAAAGACACTGAGTCGTGGCTGAAGCGCTGCGGATATATCGACGACGACATCTCCTCCAAGACTGAGAATCTACTGGAGAGCATCGACTTCTGCAAACTGATTGTTGACAAGGAGTTGAGAGGCGAGGTGCCCACCTACGATGAGCGTTGCCAGCTCAACAATATCGGCAGCTCGCTCGAGTGGATGACTCTCGGCCTAATAGACCCCGACCTGGAGCTCCAGTCATGGGGCGAGGTAGAAGGTGCCGACCGCAGCATCGCCCAGGTGGCTGATATCTTCACCCGCATGGTGCTGGGCTGCGACAAGCAGGGCATACTCTATGCAGCGTGCGGCAACGCCAATGTTATCTATGTGCTCGTCAACATCGGTGGACAGACATATCTCACCCGTGGCGCCATCTACGGATACCATGAGTTTGTAAGGCCTGCCGATGCTCCGCGCCTCACCGACGAGGAGTGGCAAGAGATGCTCAAGAAGGGCACAGCTCCCGGCATGGAAGACTGGATGAAGCCCTACATCCTCCCCGGTAAGACTCAAATCAACGAACGCTACCTCTACAGCTCCGGCTGTTAAACGAAATTTGGCTTAATGGCTTAGGTAGCTTAATGGCTTAGGTGGCTTAAATTTCAATTTTCAAATACCTATAACCTTTCCTTTGCGAATAACATTTATTTCACTACTACTACTCGTCAGCGTGTCGGCCCATCCGGCTGACACGCTGACAGTCCTTTTTGGAGGCGATGTGCTCTTCGACCGCGGCGTGCGCCCCGTAGTGGAGGAGTATGGCTACGACTATGTCTTTGCCGACATAGCCCCCGTTATGGCTCAGGCCGACGCAGCGGTGGTCAACCTCGAGTGCCCCCTCACCATGAGGCGCCGTAAGGTGCACAAGAAATACATCTTCCGTGCCGACACCCTTGCCGCAGCAGCCATGCACAGAGCATCCATCACCCATGCCGCCATGGCCAACAACCACACCGTGGATCAGGGACTCATAGGCCTGAGCGACACCTACGACTGCCTCCGCCGCCACGGCATAACGCCCCTCGGCTACGCCACCAACAGCGACAGCCTGCTGCGGCCCACGATTATCTCGGCCCACGGCGTGGACATCGCCGTGTTTAATGCCGTCACCGTGCCCATAGAGAACTGGTTCACCACCCCGAACGCCAGCAAGCCCGCCATCTGCTACACCTCCATCTACAAGCTTGCTGCAGCCGTCAGACGCTACCACGCTGCCCACCCCACGGTGAGCATCGTCGTCTTCATCCACTGGGGGCAAGAGTTCCGCGACTCCCCCACCCTGCAGCAGCGCCTTGACGCCACGACGCTCGTCGCTGCCGGAGCCACGGCAATCATAGGGCAGCACCCCCATGTCCTGCAAACCCACGAGGTGATAGGCTCAGTCCCCGTGTGGTATAGCATCGGCAATCTGGTGTTCGACCAAAGCCCTGAGAAATGCAATAAAGCGCAGCTCATCATGCTACGCTTTACTGCCCAGGGATTGGCAGGCCACGCCGCCCTCCCCGTGGATATCGTCAACTGTAGGCCGTGCGTCAGTCGCTCACAAGATTAAAAGCCACATGGCCACCGTTGGTGTTGGTGAAAGTGCCCTTGTAGCGCAGTCTGCCAAGAGCTTCGCGGCTAACGGTGCCCTTAAACTCGCCAAGCTTTTTCTCGTCGCTGGCGCGTAGTGCGCTTACGGTGAGCTCGCCCGTCTCCTTGTTGTAGTCCTCTATCTTTGTGTGGCGCGATCCGTTGTTCACCACATACACCCCACCTCTCTTGCTGATGCAGAGGTGGCGGTTTTTCTCTGCCCCTATGCTACCGCTGAAGATATACTCCTTGTCCCACGGGGCAAACTCCGTCTGCGGCGAGCTGTGGCGCGGGTCGTCGTAGTACACGAAAAAGCGCTCCTCGGTGCCGAAGGTGCTCTTGCGCATTGTCCAGTTGCCGTGGTTGTCAAACGATATGTAGCTATACTCTATCCTGCTCGGCTTCGACCATGTGTCGCCGGCATCGTCGCTCTCCACCATCGTCACAGCCCCGATATTGCCCAGGGAGTCATACTCATACGACAGGCGGCACTCATAGGCGCAGTTGAAGGAGTTCTCGCCCACAATGCGGCCGTCGGTCCATACGTAGTCGCCGCCGCCTTCCCAAAACTCCTCATGGTCTATATAGCCGTTGGAGTTGCGAGTATAAACGCTGTAGCTGTCGTAGAAATCAATCTTGCGGCCGAAGGGGCTCACCTCGTCAATCTTTGTCCAGTTGCCCAGCGAGTCAAACTCATACGTTGCGCCACCGGCAAACATCGTCTTTACATGGCCGTGCACGCCAAAGAACGTCAGGTCCTTTGATGTGAAGCTGACCCACTCCATACTGTCGCGGCGCAGTAACTCCGCCAGGCTGTCAGCTGTGCGGATGGAGTCGGAGTCCACACCATTGCCATTCTCTGTCTGGCCACACGAACCAATCATTGCAGCCATCACTACAGAACCGAAAAAATACAGCAGCTTTTTCATATATCGTTTACTTTTTAATAGTCACAAAGCCTACTTCCGATTAATCCTTCAATTTGAAATTAATCGGGATGTTATACCTGAAGCGCGAAGGTCTGCCGTTGCGGATGCCAGGCTTAAAGCGAGGCATCCTCTTGACTATGCGCTTAGCCTCCCAGTCGAGCAGGTTGTCCACACTCTTCAACACCTCTACATCCGTCACGCTGCCGTCCTCGTCCACCACAAACGACACCATCACCCTGCCCTGCACGCCAGCGTCCATGCTCTGCTTAGGATAGCGCATGCATGCCGACACAAAGTCCAGCAGAGCCTGCACACCACCGGGAAATTCGGGCTCCACATCTTTGCTCATGTCGCGCACATAGATGTCGCGTTCATGAAGATAGAAGATATTGAAGTCGGCAAAGTGCATCCTTATGTCTTGCGTGAACTCATTCTCCTCGCCTTCAAACAGCTCGGGGAACAGCAGCTTCATGCCGTCGGTGACATTCGCCACCTTCTTATTGCCCGCATCCATCTCCAGCTCGAGGGAGTCGCGCACAAACGAATAATCGCCCATGAAAGGCGTCAGCCCTACCCCGCAGCTGTCGAGCGGGTTGCCGTCGTCGTCCGTCCAGAGTCCCGCGTCACTTATGTGGCAGTTCTCATACTCATAGTCCGTCATGCCGATTAACATCAGCACATCCTTTTTCGTAAATGCGTTTAGCATCAATGGCAGCATCGCCACAACTCCAAAGATAATCGCCAGTCTTTTCACAATAATATTTCTTTTAAGCTACCTAAGCCACCTAAGCTATTAAGCCATGATACTCCTCCAACGCCTTGGCCAGCAGGAACAGAGCCCTCTGCAGGTCCTCCTTTTTCAGCACGTACGCCAGGCGCACCTCGTCGCGTCCCAGCTCAGGTGATGTATAGAAGCCTGCAGCGGGAGCCATCATTATCGTCTCGCCCTCATAGCTGAAGTCCGTCAGGCACCATGCGCAGAATTTCTCCGCATCGTCCACGGGCAGCTTGGCCACCGTGTAGAAGGCCCCCATGGGTATCGGCGTGTAGCAGCCCGGTATGCGGTTGACGCCGTCGATGAGGCATTTCCTGCGCTCCACATATTCCTCATACACCTCGCGGGAGTATTGCTCGGTGCCCTCTATCGACGCCTCAGCAATCATCTGTCCTATCAGCGGCGGCGAAAGTCGCGCCTGGCAGAATTTCATCACTGTCTTGCGCACCGCCTCGTTCTTGGTGATAAGAGCGCCGATGCGGATTCCGCACTCCGAGTAGCGCTTCGACACAGAGTCAATCAGCACCACGTTCTGCTCTATGCCCTCCAGGTGCATGGCCGAGATATAGGGGCTGCCCGTGTAGATAAACTCGCGATACACCTCGTCGCTGAACAGGTAGAGGTTATATTTCTTCACCAGGTCGCGTATCTGGTTCATCTCCTTCTGCGTGTAGAGGTATCCCGTCGGGTTGTTGGGGTTGCAAATCAGTATTGCCTTCGTGCGCTCGTTGATAAGTTCTTCAAACTTCTCCACCTTGGGCAGGCAGAACCCCTCGTCGATAGTCGTAGCGATGGTGCGTATCACCGCCCCCGCCGAGATGGCGAAACTCATATAGTTGGCGTAGGCGGGCTCCGGTACTATTATCTCGTCGCCGGGGTTAAGGCAACTCAGGAAAGCGAACAGCACCGCCTCCGATCCGCCCGTGGTGATGATTATCTCGCTGGGAGAGAGATGAATCTGATAGCGTTCGTAGTATCCCACCAGCGCCTTGCGCAGCGAGCGGTAGCCCTGCGACGGGCTATACTCCAGCGTCGTGCGGTCGATGGTCTTCAGCACCTCCAGCGCCTTTGGCGGTGTGGGCAGGTCAGGCTGTCCGATATTCAGCCTGTATATCTTTATGCCGCGGTCTTCCGCAGCCTCTGCCAGGGGTGCCAGCTTGCGGATGGGCGAAGCCGGCATCTCCACTCCTCTATGTGATATCTGTAGTGACATGTTCTATTTTAGCCTTTTGTGCTGCGAAATTACACTTTTTCCTTCAAACAACGAAGACAAAACCATAAAAACCGCCTTCCAGCCTCACGTTTTCGTTTACGTTTTATTTAGTCAAGAGTCGTGAGTCGAGAGTCTCTTTTTTTTGAAGTTATCGCTACGCTCGGAAGTTATCGCGCTGACGCGCTCAGAAGTTATCGGAGCCTGCGGCTCCTCAGAAGTTATCGCTTCGCTCGACGATAGTCGTTTTCTAAGCCATTAAGCCATTAAGCCTATAAGCTATTAAGCCATTAAGCCATTAAGCCACTTTTTCGTTAAGCTTGTCGGCTAATCACGCTACCACTCCCCTGATGCGTGGCAAGAATCAGTACTTCGGCAATATGTACGTGCTCCGGGGCATTGGCGGCATACACCGCCACATCGGCTATGTCATCGCCCGTCAAGGGCTTGATGCCCTTATACACGGTGGCAGCCCGCTCGGTGTCGCCGTGGAAGCGCGTGTTGCTGAAGTTAGTCTCCACCAGGCCCGGCTTGAGGTTAGTCACGCGAATGGCGGTGTGCGCCACGTCGATGCGCAGTCCGTCAGACAGAGTCTTCACCGCAGCCTTGGTGGCGCAGTACACGTTGCCGTTGGCGTATGCAGCATCGCCGGCCACGGAGCCGATGTTGATGATATGTCCGCTGTTGCGCTTCACCATGCCTGGCACGACAAGTCGTGTCATCGTGAGCAGTCCCTTGATATTGGTGTCAATCATCGTCTCCCAGTCCTCGAAGCTGCCCTCATACTCAGGCTCCAGCCCTAGGGCGAGGCCAGCATTATTCACCAGCACGTCTATCTCCTGCCATTCAGCTGGCAGGTCGTTGATATACTGCTTCGCTTTGTCGCGGTCTCTTACGTCAAAGGCCAGCGTGATCACCTCCGCCCCCTTGTCAGTCAGTTCCTTTCGTATTTCAGAGAGCAGACCTTCTTTCCTTCCTGTGAGGATCAGTCTGTCACCATTCTCAGCAAACTTTCTTGCACAAGCCAGTCCTATGCCGCTTGTCGCTCCCGTAATCAATACAGTCTTCATAAATATAAATAGTTTTGTTTTGTTATTCCGTCCTGTCAGTCTCCGTCAGTAGGAGTTCGTCAGCAAAATTACCGATTTTTCACCATGCCCCAAAGGAAAAGCGTTCTTTTTGCGATTTGTTTGGGGCTCAGCGGGTAAATTAAAGCCACTCTCGTGTAAACTAAAGCCACCGGCGCAAAAAATTAGCGCCCCCTCGCCAGATTTTAAGCGGCCTTCGTCTAATTTTGGCGTGTCCTCCCCAGATTTTAAGCAGACTTCGTTCAGTTTTTTCGCGACCTCGCGCTCGTGTCTTCGCCGAGACACGAATGTATCTTCGCCGAAACACAAGTGTGTCTTCGCCGAGTCAAAGTTGTGTTTCGGCGAAGACAATTTCAGGAACTCAGGCTTTTTTCTGACAAAGTCCGCTTAAAATTCCACGAACTCTGTATAAAATTAGGCAAAGTCCGTTTAAGTTTCTGCAAAGTCAGAGATAAATTCTGGCAGAACAACGTTTGTTTGTGGCAAGTCGCGGTAAGTTTTAGTGCACTCTCGTTTTTGCTAAATCCGCTCTCATTTTATTTATCCCTGCTCTCGTGGTAACAAAAAGCTACTCTCGTGGAAATAAGAGTGGGGTTAATTTTCCTGGGAGTGGGCTTTTGTCAGTCGGAAAGTGGGGATATTTTTTCTAAAAGTGGAGATTTTTTTCTCGAAAAGTGGAGTTTTTTCTCAAAAAAATGAAGTTTTTTGCACGACTAAACTCGTTTTTTAACTAAAAAATGGGGATTCTGGGCACCTAAACTACGCAAAATGGCCTCTAAACTACGCAAACTACGCAGTTAAAGGTTATCGCTCCATAGCCGCACGCATCACGGCTTTAATACAGATAACCTTGTGGGCGATGGTGTTGGTGGCCAGAAAAAAGGAGGTAGTGCCCACATACAGGTTACCTCCGCCTTGATTTGCTCTACCGCCGATGCTGAATATGCTGCAACTGCTGCTCACAAG
>JAGCTG010000076.1 GCA_017963785.1 Bacteroidaceae bacterium
CATCAATCTTAAGGGCGTGCACCGTGTCAACAGTGTGTCGCTCAGCGACCTCAATGTCGGCGCCTCCCACACCAACAGCACCATCGGCGTTGACTGCATCCTCAACTTCACAGGCAAGGCAGCCGAGCCCAAGGTGTCGTTCGACATCGACTTCCCCCGCGCCAACCAAGACGAGGCAACCCTGCTAAAGCGCTACATCCTCACTGAGGAAGACCGCAACATGCAGGCAGTCTATCTGCTTAGTATCGGACGTTTCTACACCTACAACTACAACGATTTCTCCTCCAACACAGGAGGACAGAACCAGTCAACCGTTGCCATGACCTCGCTGCTTGCCGGCACCCTCAGCGGCCAGATTAACAACATACTACAGGACGCTTTCCGTGTCACAAACTGGAGCGTAGGCACCAGTATAGCGGCAGGCCGCATGGGCTTCAACGACATGGAGGTGCAGGGCAGTCTCTCTGGCAAGATGTTTAACAACCGTCTCCTCTTCAACGGCAACATTGGCTACCGCGACCAAATCACCACCTACAGCAATAATCTCGTCGGCGACTTCAATCTGCAGTGGCTGCTCAACAAGTCGGGCACCATCAGCCTTAAGGCATACAGTGAGACCAACGACCGCTACTTCACCAAATCATCGCTTACCACGCAGGGTGGGGGCATCCTTTTCCAGAAGGACTTCCGTAAACTACGCGACTTCTTTAAGAAGTAAAGTGGAAATGGCAAAAAATACTAAAAAGGCAATAACAATTTCATAATAAACCTTAAAAGGCTTTGTCACACGGAAAAAAATGCCTACCTTCGCGGCGTGTTTCAAAAGAAGGCCCCCGAAAATCGGGTGGTTATCAAATAAAAAGGGAACTTTTCCGTTTATAATAAAAAGGCACAAATACAGATTATGAAGATATTAAAAACATTATTCCTCTTCGCCATCATGAGCGTTTGCGCTAACGTTGCCAATGCCCAGGATCTTATGGCAAGAGAAGCAAAAGCTGACTTCCAGCTTAAGTCATCCAACATTGTAAGTAAGATTATCAATCAGGCCAAGATGAACGAGGAGGCCAACTACGCCAAGAATATCTACGGCAACAGTTGGAACAACGACGGCGATAATGTATATAAGAACATGACTCGCCCTGAGGAGCTCGTTATCAACCTCAAGGATTTCAGCATGCCTATCAAGAGCCGCATCGTTACTTCTAATTTTGGCTACCGCGCCCGTTTCCGCCGCAATCACTACGGCACCGACATCAACGGCTGCACCGGCGACACCATATATGCCGCGTTTGCAGGCAAGGTGCGCGTACGCAAATATGATGCCAAGGGCTTCGGCTACTATATTGTTCTCCGCCACAACAACGGCCTCGAGACTGTATACGGCCACTTGTCAAAGCAGCTCGTGAATGTTAACCAGGAAGTTCGTTCCGGTCAGCCCATCGGACTCTGCGGCAACACCGGCCACTCTTTCGGCAGCCATCTCCACTTCGAGACCCGCGTGCTGGGTGAGGCCATCAATCCTGCCCTCATGTTCGACTTCGCAGCAGCCGACATCAAGAGCGACACCTACACCTACCGCTCCAAGGGCAACACCGTTCCCGTAGCAGAGCCCGTGCTCGCACAGAACAAAGCTCAGGAGGCAAAAGCCGAGAATCAAGAGGCTAAGGCTGAGGCAGCCCCCGCTGTTGCAGCTAAGCCCAAGGCTAAGGCTCCCGCCCGCAAGAACGTAAGCCACAAGGTGCAGCAGGGCGAGACTCTCTCCAGCATCGCTCGCAAGCACCACACCACCGTAGCAGAGATCTGCCGTCGCAATGGCATCAAGCAGAACGCCACTCTGCGTCTGGGTCAGAACCTGACGGTTAAGTAAATGGTTATAGGTTAGTGGTTAGTGGTTAGAGGTTAGAGATATTTTAGATTAAGACTCTGATCAACCAGAAATAAAAAAGCAGGAATTCGAAAGAGTTCCTGCTTATTTTATTTGTCTATTTTTGCCTGCTACCTCACGAGGCGGACGGATGACCAGGTAGATGTGTTGCTTGTCTCGGAGAGGGAGACGAAGGTGGAGCCGAAATACGGATCATAGTAGCCGCGGCCGCCTGGCGTGGTGGTCATGTAGCATCCTTCGTTGTGTACGCCTTTCCATGTTTCACCCATAGATTTGTACCCCGAACATGGAAGGAACATGGCTCCTGCCTTCTCCATCAACTTCCATCCGTCGAGGCTTACGGTGGCGGTGAAGTCGCTGGGGACATTGTATGTGCCGGCGGTGAAGCCGGTGCCTGCAGGATGTGTATATTCGTCGGGGAAGACTATCATGCCCTTGTAGGCGTTGCCGAGAGTGGCCAGCGTGTAGAGTGCGCCGTCGCTGAGGGTGTTGCTGACGGTGCGCTTGGTGAGTAGGTATTCCCACTCGTCGTTTGTGAGGCAGTACCATCCCTTGGGGCATGTATAGGAATTGTACGGGAACATGTCCTTGTGATTATCTGACTGGAAGGTGCCGAAATCTTCGTACTGTTCGGAAGCGAACTGCCAATTGTCGTCAACATACTGCAGGTTGCCATCTGCGAACAACACGGCCTTTGTGTCGCTTACGCTGAACGGGTAGGGCAGGGCGTTTGTCAGCAGTGCGGGAGTGTCGTCAGACTCACCGTTGATGATGATGTCATAGATGGCTACCACATCGGCGGTGTTGATTTTGTCATCGCGGTTGACATTGGCAAAATCTCTGGTGAAACCACTGTCATCGCCTTGCTCAATATAGGTGTAAACGGCCACCACGTCGGTGGTGTTGACCTTTGCATCACGATTGACATCGGCGCGGCTGTATAAGGCGTTTTTGTCTATCGTGAGGGAGAAGTTTCTGAAGCGCGGGCCGTAGTGGCCGGACCATCCCGCTGCATCCTTCCCTTCTACCAGTACCGACAGCTTGCGGGTGCCAGGAACGAGTGGGAGCATACCATCAAATGTAGTCCAGTTCTCAAAGACACTCAAATCAAAAAAGACTGTATAGGTCTCAAGAATACTGTCAGCGGCATCGAGCATCTCCACTAACACTCCGGCCACACGGGCACCTTTATTGTTCGAAGACATTGTGGTCATAATCTGGGCGGAAGCCTTGAGCACGACCTCGCCCTTGTCGATGGCGTCTGTAATGACATTTTTCCCATCCAGGTCTACGGTCTGCTGGAGTGTGCAGAAAAGAAAGTCTGACAACCATGAATAGGTGCCGTCCTCCTCAGTCCTGATGGCCCATTTTTTTCCTGTTCCCTGACTGGCTGTCCAGCCGTCGAAGGTGCCGTCGCAGGCGCCGTTGGTGAGCAGCTCCACGCTATTGAGGGGTTCGGGAAGCTGCTCTGTCCTCGTCAGGGAGATGTTTCTGAAGCGCGGTCCATTGCTTACATCCAGGGCTCCAAGTGACTCTCCCCCTACCACGAGGCTCACCTTGCGGGTGCCACTGACGAGCTGGAACGTCTTGCCAAATGTTGCCCACGACGCAAAGCTTCTGGAGTCACCGAGTATCATCTCTTTCTTGAGGATATTGTCTTCCGCATCAAGCATCTCAACTGTCACTTGGCTTTTATAGAGGCCATGATTGGTAGTCGAATTTGTGCTTATAACTTGGACGGAACCTTTGAGCCATACCTCGCCCTTGTCGATGGCCTCTGCGCTGATGTTTTTCTCGGCCAGATCTATGGTCTGCCGGAGGGTACACATGTAATAAGGCGATAGCCACGAATGGGTGCCGTCCTCTTCTTCAAAGATTTCCCATTGATATGCCTCGCCGTAGTTAGTTGTCTCCCACCCGTTGAAAGTGCCGTCGCAGGCGCCGTTGGTGAGCAGCTCCGCGTTATCATCTTGTGACATTACCGTCAGCGAGAGGGGCAGGAGGCAGAGTAAAATCAAAAGTTTTGCAAGTGTGTTCATTTCTATGTAAGGTTTTGAGGTTTTTTCGTTATCGTTTCTTCGAGTTGCAAATTTACATTTTATTTTCGAATTAAGGCGGATTTTAGGGGAAAAACATTTGCCTTGTCATAAATTTTGTATAAATTCTTGTGATTTTATACCGCTGTTTAATATTATTTTCTATCTTTGCAGCCGAAAAACTGTAAAAAATACGATATGACACGTGAAGAAAAAGTAAAGTTTAACAAATTGGTTGCAAAAAATGTGGCAAATATTCTTGCTGCAAGGAAGATAACGCAGCGCGAGCTGGCCGAGAAGGTCGGGAAGCGCGAGGCAGAGGTGAGCCGTTGGCTCACGGGCCGCAACGGCTTCAGCGCTGAGGCCATCCGCAGGTTGAGTGATGTGCTGAGCGTGGATGTTACTGCCCCAATGTCGGCAGAGGGTCTGCGCCACGTGGCTCTCATCACTGGTGTGACGGGGCAGGACGGCTCTTACCTCTCTGAGCTGCTGCTGGAGAAAGGCTACGAGGTGCACGGCATCATCCGTCGCTCGTCGGTGGACTTCCGCGAGAGGATTGCTCACCTGGAGGGCACGCCCAATTTCCACCTGCACTACGCAGACATGGGCGACTCAATGTCGATAGTGAAGGTGATAGCGAAGGTGAGGCCTACGGAGATATACAACCTTGCGGCGCAGAGCCATGTGCAGGTGAGCTTCGACGCACCGGAGTTTACTGCCGATGTAGACGCTGTGGGTGTGCTCAGGATACTGGAGGCCGTGAGGGCGTGCCACCTGGAGGACACGTGCCGCATCTATCAGGCCAGCACATCGGAACTCTACGGCAAGGTTGAGCAGGTGCCGCAAAACGAGAACACGCCGTTTCATCCATACAGCCCGTATGCCATCGCCAAGCTCTATGGATTCTGGATTATTAAGGAATACAGGGAGGCATACAACATGTTCTGTTGCAGCGGCATTCTCTTCAATCACGAGAGTGAACGCAGGGGCGAGACTTTTGTAACGCGTAAGATAACGCTGGCTGCCGCCCGCATAGTACAAGGCCATCAGGACTGTCTGTATCTGGGCAATCTCAGTTCGCTGCGCGACTGGGGCTACGCCAAGGACTATGTGGAGTGTATGTGGCTGATACTGCAGCAGGAGAAGCCCGACGACTTTGTGATTGCCACAGGTGTGCAGCACAGCGTGAGGGAGTTCTGCTTTGAGGCGTTTAAGTGCGCAGGCATCACGCTGGAGTTCCGCGGACAGGGC
>JAGCTG010000077.1 GCA_017963785.1 Bacteroidaceae bacterium
CCTAGGCAACGACCGCTACGCCGTGGTGGACGACAAGAGTGCCACCAGCGGCTTCCACATCTTCACCATCCGCCTCAATCCCCGCACCGGCAAGGTGGAGCACGTCAGCAGCACGCCGCTCTTGGGCAGTCCCGACAGCATAGCCAAGACCGACTGCGAAGACATCGTATTTTGTCCACATGACACCACCCTCTTCATCGCACAGGAAGGCATCTCCACCATCGCCCAATATAATATGGACGGCACTTCCACCGGTCGCCTCCTGAGGCTACCCCCATTCTTCGATCGTGGCAAGATACAGCACAATGCAAGCTTCGAGGCCCTCGCCTACGACACCGCCAGCCAACGCTTCTTCTTCACCACCGAGATGCCCCTAAAGGGCGACAGCCTTCACCTCATCGCGGTATCCGATTCGCCCAGCCCAATCCTCTACCGTATGGACGCCCCCGAGCTAAAGCTAAAGGCCAAGTACTACGCCCATGGCATATCCGCCATGACATCGACGCCTGACGGCAAACTGCTTGTCATGGAGCGTGAGCTCAGCATACCCCCGCGCTATGTCGGCGGCAAGTGCAGGATAAAGGTTTATGAGATCCCCCTTCATTCCCCCTCCAAGCGACTCCTCTTCACCTTCACCACCCACATCTCCCGCCTCAACTATGCCAACTATGAAGGCATGTGCCTCGGTCCCACCCTTGAGGACGGCCGCCAGACCCTCCTGCTCATCAATGACTCGCAGGGCGGAGTCCACAACGGCCCCTTCCGTCTCAAGGACTATATCAAGGTCGTTATCTTAGACAATCCCTCTAAATAAACAGATTATTTGCTATCTCACTACAACAAAGAGCGAGCATATCATGAAAAATTTTTTACTACTCTTTGCGCTCCTCGCACTGTTTACGACCAACGCTACTGCCGCCGGCGACACCAATGTCAACACCGCCGATGTGGTGGCCATCTACTCCATAATCATTAAGGGAGATGTGGAGTAAAAGAAAATAAAGAAGAAAGCGCCGATTGTTCGACGCTTTCTTCTTGTCTTATTTTTCCTTCAGTTTCAAGAAATATTGCTCCAGCAGCCGGTGCGCCGCCATGAATGAAGTCTGCTGCCCCAGCTCTATTGAGTTCTCGGCAGCAATGAGTCGCTGCTCCATCTCTGGGTCTTGATAGAAAGAATTGCGCAGGCGCTGGTCGATGGTCTCATACATCCAGTAGCGGTTCTGCTGCCGGCGGCGACGGTCAAAGTAACCGTTGGCCTTCACGAAATCAATGTACTCGTAGATGCCGTCCCATATCTCCTTGATGCCGGTGCCGAAGAAGCCACTGTAGGTATATACACGCGGCGCCCATCCACTGTCAGGCAGGGGGAAGAGATGGAGTGCGTTCTTGAAGTGGCCCGCTGCCACGCGGCAACGCTCCACATTGTCGCCATCGCACTTGTTGATGGCTATGCCGTCGGCCATCTCCATGATGCCGCGCTTGATACCCTGCAACTCGTCGCCGGTGCCTGCCACCTGTATAACAAGGAAGAAATCCACCATTGAGTGGCATGCTGTCTCGCTCTGCCCCACGCCAACTGTTTCAATAAATATCTTGTCGTAGCCCGCTGCCTCGCACAGTACGATGGTCTCCCTCGTCTTGCGAGCTACGCCGCCCAGCGAACCGCTGCTCGGGCTGGGGCGAATAAACGACCTGGGATGCACGGCAAGTTTCTCCATCCTGGTCTTGTCGCCCAGTATCGAGCCCTTGGTGCGCTCGCTGGTGGGGTCAATGGCCAGCACAGCGAGTTTGCCGCCCTTCTCATTGAGCACATGAATGCCAAACTCATCAATTGAGGTGCTCTTACCTGCACCGGGCACACCGCTGATGCCTATGCGCACGCTGTTGCCGGCAAAGGGTAGACATTTCTCTATCACCTCCTGCGCCATAGCCTCATGCTCGGGGCGAGTGCTCTCCAGCAAGGTCACAGCACGGCTGAGTATGGTGACATCGCCCTTACGGATGCCCTCCACATAGTCTGCCACGCTAAGCTCACGCTTGCGGGCACGTGGGCGGTTCTTTAAATATGGATTTACTATGCCCGGGTTCTCTGGGCTGGTCTCCACCTTTAGCCCCTGATACTGGCTGTCGTTTTCGGGATGGTCCATTTACTTGATTTTATCCTACGGTAATGTTGAAGGCACCGCTCATATATATGCCCAGCTTCAGTGAGTAGTCATCATCACCAATCTGATTCCACGGAGCCTGGTAATAGTGAATCTCCTTCAATACCCTGTCGTCCTTGTCAAAGTATTTCTTGGATATGATGCGATAGGTAAGCACCACCTCATCAAACTCATAGAGCACCTCGGCTCTCACTGCCTTGCCATACACTCCGTCACGCTTGGCGGCTTTCTTGCATACCTTTGGGCTGGTGTAATCATAGCGTACCCATAACAGGTAGTTCTGACCCTGACGGTCCACACAGTCGCTGGCATTGAGCACCATTGTCTCTTCTTCACTCACCTTCTGGTAAGTCTTCACTTGCGCTGATACTGTAGTGGCAAACATTAGCACCACAAACAGGGAAATAATCACCTTTTTCATAAGTTATGGTTTTAGAGGGTTACTAGGTCGCTACTCAATCCTACTTGATGCTCACCAGCACCACTGGCCTGCGATAGTCGTTGGTTATCATCAGTATGCGATAGCGGGCGCTGGATAGCTCGCGATACTTATTTACTACTGTTACCTTCATGTTGACGGTCTCGCCCGAAGCGATGGTCGTCTTCGGCAGGCTTACATTGATAGCAGGATGGAACACCTGCAACGACTTTATCATCAAGTCGCTGCGCCCCGTGTTGCTGATGCTGACGGTGCCTTTCACTTTGCTCTTGCCTGAGTTGGGAAGGTCAAGTTCCTCAGTGCTGAGCTGTACCGACGGCGCACGGTTGGAACGCTCCACGGTGGCGGTATCGAAAAGCACGATGCTCACGGGTATCTCCCGCTCCTTCGACACACTCTCGCCCTCGAAGCTGCTCACATACACCACGTCTTGCGTAAGGCCAAGGTTGTGGTTGAGCTTGCGACTGTCCAGGGTAATGGTGAGATAGCCCTTGCGCCCTGGGCGCAGCACTCGCGGCGAAGCCTCCACACTGAGGTAGGCGGGCAGGTGCAGCAGATTAGGCTCGCACTTCTCCTCGCCCGTATTGGTGACGGCAATAGTCTTGGTCACCACGTCGCCGTCGTTTACATAGTCAAACTCTATATTGTCGGTGGTGAAGGTGAGCGGACCGAAGGTCACACCGAAATCGTCGGCGCTGCCCTGCGTGCCCTGACGCTCGAAAGCCTGATTCATATTGAGGAATACCTTGCCCTTAAGCTGCAGAGCAAGCGGCTTGTCGCTACCCTCGGTGTAGAGATACACCGCGTGGGTAAAGCGCCCCACGAGGTCAGTGGCGTAGCTTACACTCACGGTGGCTGTGCCGCCTGCGGGGATAGTGGTCGGCAAGCAGGTAGCCTTAATCTGCGAAGAAGAGGTGACTATCTTCTCTATGCTCACGGCTGTGTTGGCTGTGTTCTTAATCTTGTAGGAGGTGGTCGCCTCGCTGTAAAGCTGCAGCGTGCCCAGGTTCTGCTGCTTCTTGTCGGCAGTGAGCTGCGCGCGCCCCGCGGTAGGCATCACAAGCAGCGCTGCAAGCAGCCACGAAAATATAAATATCTGTCTTTTCATCACAAAAAATCTGCTTCTTGCCGCGAAGTTAGTGATTTTTTCTATACTTTTGCAGTTGATTGCACTAAAAAACACCATTATGCGCTTTATTTCATGGAATGTGAACGGATTGCGAGCTTGCGCAGGCAAGGGCTTCGCTGATATCTTCGACCGTCTGGACGCCGACATCTTCTCGCTGCAGGAGACTAAGATGCAGGCGGGGCAACTCGACCTCAACTTCCTCGGCTACCAGAGCTGCTGGAACTACGCCGACAAGAAAGGCTACAGCGGCACTGCCGCCTACACTCGCCTCACGCCCCAGTCGGTAAGCCTTGGCATGGGAATTGACGAGCATGACCACGAGGGACGCGTCATCACGCTTGAGTTTCCGCAGTTTTACTATGTCACCGTCTATACCCCCAACTCGCAGGACGGCCTCCGCCGCCTGGACTATCGCATGAGGTGGGACGACGCTTTCCGCGACTTTGTGTGCGAACTCGACAAGAAGAAGCCGGTAGTCATCTGCGGCGACATGAATGTGGCGCATCACGAAATAGACATCAAGAATCCTAAGTCCAACCTACGCAATGCGGGCTTCACGCAGGAGGAGCGCGACAAATTCACGCAGCTGCTCGACAGCGGTTTCGTGGATACCTTCCGCCACCTCAACCCCGACCTTGAGGGTGCCTACTCGTGGTGGTCGTATCGCTTCAATGCCCGACAAAACAATGCCGGATGGCGCATCGACTACTACCTTATCAGCCAACGACTGCTACCGCAGCTCAACGATGCCCGCATACTGAGCGACATCTACGGCTCCGACCACTGCCCCGTGCTGCTGGAACTAGACTTGTAACCACTTAGAGGTTGAGAGCAAATAACATAGGAAAAGAACTGTCCCATTTCTCTTTTTCAAAAAAAATCTCTGTTCTCTGTCCTCTATTCACTAATTTATTATTACCTTTGCACCCGCAAATCCAAAGGAGAGGTGCTCGAGTGGCTGAAGAGGCACGCCTGGAAAGCGTGTAACCGCCGAAAGCGGTTCGTAGGTTCGAATCCTATCCTCTCCGCAAGGATGGATTCAAAGCGTATAACGGTTTGGATCCATTTGCTTTAAGAAGAGGATTCAAAGCGTTCTTTTGAGAGCGCTTTGTTTTTTCCTCTCCGCAGGAGAAGAGGATTCAAAGCGTATAACGGTTTGGATTCTTTTGCTTTAAGAAGAGGATTCAAAGCGTTCTTTCAACGAGAGCGCTTTGTTTTTTTCTCTCCACAAGAACAAAGAAATCAGTCAGTTAACAACACTGACTGATTTCTTCTTTCCTTATCATCACACTAATGATGACGACAGCTATCGTCCATTAATTCCCTCTCACTTTGCCATCCTGTATATACAGCCCCTTCTGCGGCGGAGCCTGCAGGCGCCGACCCTGCAGATCGTAGATTGATTGACCATTATTATCTGTTCGCTGTTCGATATTCTCTATTCCTGTGGGGTCATAGTTATCGTCTGTGCCGTCAAAGACATAGACGCTGCTGGCAGGAATGCGGATAGTCAGCGTGCGGTCAATGTCGAGGGGATAAAGCTCGCTGAGTCCGCTGAGTGCTTTCTGGTCAGCGAAGGCTTTCTTTAGTTGGATACTGCCCTTCACATTTGCCGGAATATTGAGCATCTCGCGTAGTGTGGTAATATAAGTCTGCATAGCCGTACCGCCGTTGCGCAGAGCCAGCGTAGCCTTGGGACCGTTCCACGACGCCCACCCATAGACATTGGCCCTGCTGCCATCCCACGGATTGCCGCCCACCCAGTGTGCGTCGGGCAGCACGTCGGCATTGCGCTTCTGCCACTCTATACACTCGGCAAGGTCGCTCCACAGCTTGCCGTTGGCGATACTGTTCATCAGCTCATAATCATTGTATAGCTCCACCATCCCACTGCCGCAAGCAAAGGCGCAGCGCATCTCGCGGCGCACAGCTTCGTAGCTGAAGTCGTTGCTCACATTGCCATACTTTGACAGGATAAAGCCGTGAGTCATCAGCGTGTTGATGGGGCAGATGGGCGAATTGGTAACATAGTTCTGATAGACGAGACGGTCGCGATAAGTAATCCAGTTCTCGCGACTCGACGAGTTGTTGCCGATAGTGCCATAGTCGTTCTCCTGTCGCCATGTGGCATCGGTGTAGTGATACCAGAACGGGCTCGCCCATGTGCCGACAGTAGTATTGAAAAATATATCTTCCTTGAGGTTCTCCCTCACATAACGCTCCAGGCGTATGATGCCTTCGGCGTTCTCGTTACCGCTGTCGCCACTGTCGGGACCGACGGCGCTAAACTGTGCGCTGATGCCGTCAAACTTAAAGAAGCGAAATAATCCGTTGCCCTCGGAGTCTGTGCCCTGGTTCTGGGTGAGATTCTCGGCTGCGTCGAGAAACACCTTATAATAATTCTTATTGCCGAGCACCATGCTCTGGCCCCTATTGCTCCAATAGGCACGGCGATAGTTGCCGCTCTGGCCGTAGCCACCCACAGGACCGAGCCACGCCCCTACCCCGCTGCCCATCTCGTTGGCCAGCGTTGCTATGTCGCGCATCTCGTTGGGAAAGCCACTATGGAAGGTCCAGAGGCCATAGTTGTCCCAGCCGTCGTCAATCACAAAGGCTGCAGGCGCCGTATTATATACATCATAGAAAGACGTCTTCCAGTTGCTCAGCACATCCATCACCTGCCCCGCATTCATATTCTGAGTGGGATCGGCAGCATTGTTGCGATTGATATTCAGTTCATACCAACTGATGTAGCACGGAAATGGCCTCCATGGCACCGCCCTCTCCCTCTCGCTGTAGGCCAGGAAGGAGCGGCGCTTCTGCGTCTTGTAGATATTGGCGTCGTCCTGCGTGCCGTCCTGCGCAATGAGGCCTACAACACCGCTCACCTTCCATGTCTCGCCATTCTCTAAAGTTGTGTTTCGGCTCCAAAGACCTTGAATATTAACAATATCATCATCAAAGATGACTCCTTGCTTGGCATTGTATATCTTCACGGTAAGCGTAGAAGTGGCGTCTATACTCTCCGTGCCGTTCTCCACGAGGGCCCTCAGAGTGTAGGTGCCGCCGTTAGGCACCACAAAAGAAAAAGTGTTGTTGCTCGCCTGATGGCCAGAAAAACCGCTGTGGTAATCACTTGCCGCCACATTGCCACTGGCATCAAGCAGGTCCACTCCGCCGAAATTGAGGCGATGGTTGCCACTCTTGTAAGCGATAGTAACCTCCACCTTCTGGTTTTTCTTCAGCGAGACATTGGCACGGCTGTACGCATAGATATTGGGATAGCCGTAGCCCGTAGCCTCAGTCACTCTTGCCGGCACCTGCGCTGCTCCCACCTGAGTCCAGCTGGAGGCGGTAGGCTCCGCAGTAATAGGAGTGTTGACATACTCCCAGTTGTCGTCGCTCATAGAGGCCTCGCCCACAGTGTTGTAAGCCATGGGCGTCTCCAATCCTGCAAAGATTCGGTTGCTCATAAGCACCGAGCCGCGAGTGTTGCCAACAACGGCAGGCACCGAGCCTGCCTCCTTCGTATCCACGCTATAGAGCATCGGCACGATATGGTGCATATTCACATCGCCCCGACCTGTGAGCTCCATCTCCGTGCGCAGGTAATGGCTGCCGTCCCTGAGCACCGCGCGCCAGGTGATATCCACCGTACTGCCACCATACGAATACTCGTACTTAGCCTCTATCTGCTGGCCGGCAAAATGTTTCGCACCATTCACTGCATTGGGCTCAGCCGCCAACGGCGAGGCCTGCACACTCTTGAGCGTCATCTCACTTGCCGCCACCACCTTGCTGCCGTCGCCGAATGCTACACGGAAGGGCTCAGTGCCTGCCAGCAGATTCATCGCCTCGCTGCCGCCGAACAAGAGAGTCCCCTCGCTGTGCACAAACGAAGCTGCCAACACCTTATTATATAATATATAAGTCACAGCAGCACCCTCATCAACCGACAGGCAGGCCTCACCCACCGCCTCCTGCTGCATGGGATACACCACAGGCTGCTCATATATGTCAAACACCTGAGCCTGTGCATCACAAGGCATGCCTGGCAACAGGGCAACAAGAGATAGCGCAAAATAGATAACACTGATTCTTTTCATGGTACTGTTTGTTTTAATGATGCAAAGATAGCATTTTTATAACATTTCGTACCTCCACGAAACAAAATATTTAAATAATTTGCTAACTTTGCCACGTAAAAGCGCTCATGCGCTTAATCACTAACACCAAAACCAAGATTACTATGTATAAGATAACATACAAAGAGCAGTTTTCAGAGAATGTTTTCCGCCTCGACGTGGAAGCTCCCCTTATTGCCCGTAGCCGCAAAGCCGGCCACTTCGTAATTGTGCGCGTGGAAGAAGGCGGTGAGCGTATCCCCCTCACCATCAGCGACAGCAACCCCGACAAAGGCACCATCATGCTGGTGGTGCAGCAGATTGGTGTCAGCACCCGCAAACTCTGCGCCCTCAACGAAGGCGACACCATTGCCGATGTGGTCGGCCCGCTGGGCCAGGCCACCCATATTGAGAAGTTCGGCACGGTGGTGTGCGCCGGTGGCGGTGTGGGGGTAGCCCCGATGCTGCCCATCATCCGCGCGCTCAAGGCCAAAGGCAACCGAGTCATCTCCGTGCTTGCAGGTCGCAGCAAAGAACTGATTATCCTCGAAGATATGGTGCGCGAGAGCAGCAACGAGGTTATCATCATGACCGACGACGGCAGCTACGGCGAGAAGGGACTCGTTACCGCCGGCATTGAGCGTGTCATACAGCGCGAGCAGGTGGACAAATGCTTCGCCATCGGCCCCGCCATAATGATGAAGTTCTGCTGCTTGCTGACAAAGAAATATAACATCCCCACCGACGTGTCGCTCAACACCATCATGGTGGACGGCACAGGAATGTGCGGCGCCTGCCGAGTTACAGTGGACGGCAAGACGCGCTTTGTGTGCGTAGACGGCCCCGAGTTTGACGGCCATCTGGTTGATTTCGATGAGATGCTCAAGCGCATGAAGGCGTTCTCCGCTGAGGAACGTGAGGCGCTCGCCGCCTTTGAGACACCAGCACCCACCCTCACCGCCAAGCAACGCATGGCTATACCGCGCGTGGTGATGCCCGAACTGGACCCCAAATATCGCGCCACCAAGCTGAGAGAAGAAGTAAACCAGGGACTCACTCTCGAGCAAGCACAAAAGGAGGCCAGCCGCTGTCTCGACTGCAAGAACCCGGGCTGCGTCACCGGCTGCCCCGTAGGCATAGACATTCCCGCTTTTATCAAAAATATCGAGCGCGGCAAGATTGATGAAGCCGCCAGCGTGCTGAAGAAATATAGCGCACTGCCCGCTGTGTGCGGCAGAGTCTGCCCGCAGGAGAAACAGTGCGAGGCTAAGTGCATCCACCACAAGATGAACAGCGAGCCCGTAGCTATCGGCTATCTAGAGCGCTTTGCAAGCGACAGATCTGCCACAGATAATGCTCCCCTACCAACAAAGGAGGAACAGGGAAGAGGAGCTGTTGCCGTCGTAGGCAGTGGCCCCGCCGGACTCTCCTTTGCCGGCGAGATGGCCAGTCGCGGCTACAGCGTGACCGTGTTTGAGGCACTCCACGAGATTGGCGGTGTGCTAAAGTATGGCATCCCTGAATATCGTCTGCCCAACAGCATTGTTGACCGAGAGATAGAGAGCCTCAAGCAAAGGGGCGTACACTTTGAAACAGACTGCGTCATTGGCAAGACCATCACCATCGACGAACTCAAAGCGCAGGGCTATAAAGGTATCTTCGTGGCCAGCGGCGCTGGTCTGCCAAACTTTATGAATATTCCCGGCGAGAACCTTATCAACGTTCTCTCGAGCAATGAATACCTTACACGCGTCAACCTGATGGACGCAAGCAATAAGGACACCGACACACCCGTGCCTATGGGCAAAAGAGTGGCAGTAATCGGCGGCGGCAACACAGCCATGGACTCCGTGCGCACAGCACTCAGACTCGGCGCGGAGAGAGCAATGATTGTCTATCGCCGCTCAGAAACCGAGATGCCAGCCCGTGCAGAAGAGGTAAAACATGCAAAAGAAGAGGGCGTGGAGTTCCTCACCCTCCACAACCCTATCGAATATCTGGGCGACGAGGATGGCAAGGTGCAGAAGATTGTGCTGCAAAAGATGGAGCTCGGCGAACCGGATAGCAGCGGCCGTCGCAGTCCTGTGCCCATAGAGGGAGCTACCGAGACCCTTGACGTAGATCTGGTAATTGTGGCTGTGGGCGTAAGCCCCAACCCTATCGTGCCACGCAGCATAGAGGGACTAGAGCTCGGGCGCAAGAATACCATCGTCGTAAACGAGCAGATGGAGTCGAGCATTCCGATGATATTTGCTGGCGGCGACATCGTGAGAGGCGGAGCCACTGTCATCCTCGCTATGGGCGATGGCAAGCATGCCGCACAGGAAATGGATAAGAAACTCTCCAACATTTGAAATTCGAAACTTAAAATTTGAAAGTTAATGCGTAAGCTCTCCTTTATACTTATCATATTTGCCCTCTGCATGCCTGAACTGACTATCCAGGCGCAGAAGAAAAAGGCCGCCTCAAAGCCCAAGGTACAGCCGGTGGTGGAAAGGAAGCCTAAGACAGCTATGATTGACTCGCTGATCAACGCCTATCTCTTCGACGAGGCTACCGACCTCATTGACGACGAAATAGACACCAATCCTGCCGCCGACTATGCCGCCATATTGACAGCACGCCAGCAACAGGCCGCCAAGGGCAGCAGCATGCTCGAGGCAACACAAAAAGTAGTGTTTGTTGATAGCATTGTCGTAGGGCGCGAACTGATGTTACAGGCAATTAGCATCGACGGCAGTTGCGGACAACTGCTCAATGCCAAACAGATAAAAGATCTGCTTAGTCTTAAGGAAACGGCTGTAGGCACAGGCTTTGTCAACGACTTCGGCGACCACGCCATCTTCAGCCAGACTATAAACGGCGGCGGCACTAAACTGATGCAGAGCAGCCTCTTCGGTGACAAATGGAGCACCCCCGCCCCACTAAACGGAATTGGCGACAGCCTCAGCGCTGAGGGATTTCCTTTCCTGATGGCAGACGGCACTACGCTCTACTTTGCTGCTAACGATGAGGCCTCGCTGGGCGGATACGATATCTATATCACACGCTACGACGCAGAGAGTGCCTCATACCTTAAGCCCGAAAACATAGGCATGCCCTTCAACTCGCCTTCCAACGAATACCTCATGGTGTATGACGAAGTGAATAATCTTGGTTGGCTTGTGAGCGACCGCAATCAGCCTGCTGACAAGGTTTGCGTGTATGTGTTTATCCCCGACGAGACCCGCGAAACCTACGATGATCTGCCTGATGACCAGCTGCGCAGTCTGGCTGCTATCCACAATATCAAAGCATCTCAGCAGAAAGCCGGCGCAGAGGTAAACAAGGCTCTCGCTCGACTCCAGACAGCCCGCACCGCACACCAAGACATAGCCAAAGACAATGACCTAAACTTCGACGTGGCCTACGGCAAACGCTACAAAAGTCTCAACGACTTCCGCAACCCGGAAGCCAAAGAAAAAGCTACAGAGTGGGCCTCGCATAAACTGCGCCACGAACAACTGGCTACTATGCTTGCTGACAATCGCCACAAATATGCTGCCGCCCAAACTGAGGCCGAACGTAAGGCTCTCGCCCCCGTCATTCTGCGGCAAGAGCAGGAGCTGCAAGCGCAAGCCATGCAACTTTCCGAGCTCGCTAACAAGATTAGAGCTCTAGAAATTGAAAAACAATAAAACTTTAATACTCAATATTATGAAAAAATTTGTTGCACTTTTATTTGCACTGCTGATTGGCAGCATCTGTCTCAACGCCAATGCCAAGCAGAAGGTGGTTAAAGTAAGTAACGCCACTGAGTTTATTAGGGCTCTTAAGGGCAACACAAAGATTGTCATCACTGCCACAGAACCCCTTGACATTACCAAAGCGCTTGATGGCCTCATTGCCGCAGGCGAGGTTCCCGCCATTGACTGGGATGCCCCGGATTTGGACTATGGTATATATTTTGACCAGGAATACGACGGCCCCGAACTGCTCATCGCCGGCATGATTGACCTGACCATAGAGGGCAACGGGGCAAAGCCTGTAGAACTGCAGGTTACCCCGCGCTATACAGATGTGCTACACTTTGAAAACTGCGAAAACCTCACACTCACCAACCTCAAGTTCGGCCACACAGATGGCGGCACATGCAGCAGCGGCGTACTTACCCTCAACGACTGCCGCACCGCCAATATCAATGGCTGCGACATCTACGGCTGTGGCGAGGTTGGAATGTACATAAAACATTGCAGCAATCTGCTGATGAACAACACCACTATCCATGATTGCTCCGAACGCGCAATGTATATTGATATGAGCGACAGTCAGAGCAACGGACTGACGTTCAATAACAGCACCTTCACCAAGTGCCAGAGTGGCGTAATGATAGGCGAAGGCACAGAGAATGTGGTATTTAACAACTGCAAATTCATGGAGAACATGGGCGAACTCTTTTGGCTGCGAAGCCACATCACTCTCAACAACTGCGATGTGGAGCATCACTATAGCGATGATAGCGACAACCAGTTCATAACCCGCAACGGCGGGACGTGGCAAACCGACTACCGCGATGCAAGCGAATACCCCGACATCGAACCTGATTATGAAGAAGACTACACTCCCGAATTTAATGCCATAATTAATCGCTATGCTTGGGAAGGCTACCTGGATGCTACGATTCATTTCCGCCTTGAGCTAGAGCAGGGCACCAACAACCTTGTTATCGGCGAGATGACCTACTTCCGCAAAAACGGCAAGGTGAGCGACATACCTGTCTATGGCACTTTCCGTGAGATAGGCGACGGCGAATGGCTGCTGCTGCATGAGTTCAATGGTCGCAAAGAGTGCGGCAGCATCACCATAGACCTCGGTGCCAACGATGCTATATATGCCGGCACCTGGAGCAGTGGCAATAAAGAGATGAAGATGAGCAAGACAGAGAAAGTCAGTTTCTCAGAAGGCAAGCACGAAACGTTCTTCCAGCCTGCCTCGCCTGCAGAGATGAAGGGCGAGTTTGGCTTTTCCTACGTAAAGAGCGAAGATCCTCTTGTTGAGGGTGGCGGCTATGTCAAGCTCACTCAGTATGGCAGCGATATGGTTCGCTGGGAGATGAACAACATCAGTGGTGGCATTGCCGAGGCCAGCGGTGAAAGCGTTATCGAGCACAACACTTTCGAGGGCAGCTACCAGAACTTTGAGTTCCGTGCCTTTGTATATAAAGACTGTATCTATGTGATGCGTACCAATCCTGACGACGGCCCGATAGAAGACTGGGGCGTAGCCGGCACGCTGGAAGGCATCTATCTCCGACATTAAGAAATCACTATTCAATGCCCATACCTCCTTCCGAACTAATAATCAATGACGATGGAAGCATATTCCATCTCCACCTGAAGCCTGAACAACTGGCTCACAAGGTGATTCTGGTCGGCGACCCCGGCCGCGTGGGCAATGTGGCCGCGCATTTCGACAGCGTAGAGTGCGAGGTAGAGAGCCGTGAGTTCCATACCATCACTGGCACCTATTGCGGCAAGCGCATCAGCGTAGTCTCCACCGGCATTGGCTGCGACAATATTGACATCGTGCTCACAGAGCTTGATGCGTTGGTCAATATCGATTTTGCAACTCGCGAACCTAAGCCATCCCTCACTCAGCTGGAGATTGTAAGGCTCGGCACCTGCGGCGGCCTGCAAGACAACACTCCTGTCGGCACGTTTATCGCCTCTGTCAAGAGCATCGGCTTCGACGGACTACTCAATTTCTATGCTTTCCGCGACCGGGTATGCGACCTCGACATGGAGAGCCATTTCCTCCACCACATGCGCTGGAAACAGCCACTGTGTCTGCCATACGTGATTGACGCCGCCCCAGAGCTAATCGAACGCATAGCCCAGGACGACATGGTGCGAGGCATCACCATTGCCTGCAACGGATTCTACGGCCCGCAGGGACGACTGCTGCGCCTGCCGCTGGCTGACCCGGAACAAAACAGCAAGGTGGAGGACTACGAATACCAAGGACTGCGCATCACAAACTACGAGATGGAGTCCTCTGCCGTAGCTGGCATGAGCGCAATGCTCGGCCATAAAGCTATGACCTGCTGCATGGTGGTAGCCGGACGCCGTACCGGCGAAGCAAACGCCAACTACAAGAACACCATCGACACACTCATCCGTCTGGTCCTCAACAGAATATGAGTACCATCTGTGCCATAGCCACCGCCCCTGGCGGTGCAATAGGAATCATCCGAGTCTCAGGTCCGAAATCACTTGAGATAGTATCTAGTATCTTTAACAAAGACCTGACAGAGGTTGCGCCAAACACCGTGCACCATGGCCGGATAAGCGACTTGGACGAAGTGCTGGTCAGCGTCTTCCGTGCCCCTCACAGCTACACTGGCGAGGACTCTGTGGAGATTTCGTGCCACGCCTCATCTTATATATTAAATAAGGTAGAGGAACTGCTCTGCCACCATGGCTGCCGCATAGCTAAGCCTGGCGAGTTTACTCAGCGGGCATATCTCAACGGCAAGATGGATCTCAGTCAGGCAGAGGCTGTGGCCGACCTTATCGCTGCCAGCAGCGCTGCCAGCCATCGCATAGCACTCAACCAACTGCGCGGCAACATCAGTCACCGCTTAGGTGAACTACGCGACAAGTTGCTCCACCTCACTAGTCTGATGGAGTTGGAGTTGGACTTCTCCGAAGAAGATGTGGAGTTCGCCGACCGTAGTCAGTTGCTCGCCCTCGCTGAGGACACCGCCGCCGAGATTAGTCACCTCACCGCCACCTTCAGCGACGGCAACGCCCTCCGCAATGGAGTGCCTGTAGCCATCGTCGGTGCACCCAATGTAGGCAAATCCACACTGCTCAACGCCTTGCTCCGCGACGACAAAGCTATCGTCAGCCCTGTCAGCGGTACCACACGCGACCTCGTAGAGGATACCATCACCCTCGGCGGCATCCTCTTCCGATTCATCGACACAGCCGGACTGCGCCATACCAACGACACCATTGAGTAGATTGGCATAGAGCGCGCCAAGCAAGCCGCAAGCCGTGCACGCATCATCATCATGATGACCGAGCCCGGCGTGCCATACCCCGACATCACTGCAGCTGACGGACAGACTATAATAAAGATAGTCAACAAGACCCCCCAGTTCCAAGCCCTCACAGGCATCGGTCTCCCCCAGCTGGAGCAGCAACTCATCCATGCCGTGCCGCAGGCTGACACTGACGCAGTGTTCATCACCAACGCCCGCCACAAGCAAGCCCTCGACCTTGCCTACGCAGACATCCTGCGCGCCATTGCCTCGCTGCGAAACAAAGCCAGCGGCGACATCGTGGCCGAAGACCTACGCCAGTGCATCGCCCACCTCGCTGAGATAGTCGGTGAGATAAGCAGCCAGGCAGTACTCGAGAACATATTCAAAAACTTCTGTGTCGGAAAGTAAGAAATAATGTTCAATCCTCAATGTTCAATGTTCAATCGTCAAAACTAACTTCTCATTACCATGTTAGGAAACTTTTCTTATTACAACCCCACCAAACTGTATTTTGGTGATGAGTCCCTGAACTTCCTCAAGGACGAACTGAAGGGCTACGGCCCCGTGGTGCTGCTCAACTACGGCAGCGGCAGTGTGAAACGCAACGGCATCTACGACCAGGTGATAGCCATCCTCAAAGACGCAGGCAAGACCATCGTCGAGAACCCCGGCGTCATGACCAACCCCACCTTGGAGAAACTCCATGAAGGCGTAAAGATAGCCCGCCAAAACAATGTGGATTTGATTCTCGCCCTCGGTGGCGGCAGTGTGTGCGACTACTCCAAGGCAGTGGCTGCCTCGGCTTATTTCGAGGGCGACTACTGGACCAAGTTCTGGCTAAAGCAGGAGAACCCCGCCGATGATCAGCGACTCCTGCCCGTAGCCTGCATCCTGACCATGGCAGGCACAGGCTCCGAGATGAACGCCGGCACAGTCATCACCGATGCCGAGCACACATTCAAGGTAGGCCACGTGTTCGACAGCCGTCTCATGCCCAAGTTCTCCATCCTCAACCCCAAGTTCACCATGACCGTCCCCCTCAACCAGATGAAGGCAGGCATCTACGACATCATGAACCACATCATGGAGCAGTACTTCTCGGACTTCGATGACAACACCAGCGACTACCTCTCTGAAGGACTGATGCGTTCTGTCATCCACAGCAGCCGCATCGCTGTAAAAAATCCTCAGGACTACGAGGCACGCTCGAACATCATGTGGACAGCCACATGGGCACTGAACACCCTTATCGGGCTGGGCAAGCAGCAGGACTGGATGGTTCACATGATTGGTCACAGCGTGGGTGCTTGGACACATGCCCC
>JAGCTG010000078.1 GCA_017963785.1 Bacteroidaceae bacterium
AATACTAAAAACAATATAAATATGAATGACAAAACCAACATTTACAGCTTCACTGTCCTTGACGGCAAGGGACAGCCACTGAGTCTCGCCAGCTACGAAGGCAAGGTGATTCTCGTAGTCAACACCGCCAGCCGCTGCGGCTTCACACCGCAGTACGACGAGCTAGAGGCTATGTACAAGGAACTTCACGCCCAGGGATTTGAAATCCTCGACTTCCCCTGCAATCAGTTTGGCAACCAGGCTCCCGAGACCGATGAGGAGTACACAGCCTTTTGCCAGCTGAACTACAAGACCGAGTTCCCGCAGATGCACAAGCTGGAGGTCAACGGTCCCAACGAGAGCCCTCTCTATACTTGGCTCAAGGCACAGCGTGGTTTCGCAGGCTTTAATCCGCAGCACAAGCTTACGCCTCTTCTGGAAAAGATGTTCGACCAGGCCGACCCCGAGTGGCGCACCAAGAGCGATATCAAGTGGAACTTCACCAAGTTTCTCATCGATCGCCAAGGCAATGTGGTGGCACGCTTTGAACCCACCGACACCGCAGAGGACATGCTGCCCAAGATAAAGTCAATGTTAACCAATAACTAATAACCGATAACCTTATGAAAGAGTGTCCCAAATGTCATAAGCAATATGACGATAAGATGTCGTTCTGCATCGCCGACGGAGAAAAGCTCGTGGAGGTGCAGGCCCCGGCTCCGGCTCCGAAAGAAGCCCCGGCTGCTGCCCAGCCGATGAAGGAGTGTCCGAAGTGCCACAAGAAATACGATATGAAGATGTCATTCTGCATCGCCGACGGAGAAAAGCTCGTGGAGGTGCAGGCCTCGGCTCCGGCTCCGAAAGAAGCCCCGGCTGCTGCCCAGCCGATGAAGGAGTGTCCGAAGTGCCACAAGAAATACGATATGAAGATGTCGTTCTGCATCGCCGACGGAGAAAAGCTTGTAGTAGTGGCATCTCCCAAGCCCGAGCCCAAGCCTGAACCAAAACCAGAGCCTAAGCCAGTTCCCAAGCCTGAGCCGAAACCGGAGCCCGTAGCTCCTGTGGTACCGCCACCTCCTAAGCCCGCAGCTTCCGCAGCACCTCCCAAGCCCGCAGCTCCTCCCAAGCCTGCAGCTCCTCCCAAGCCGGCGCAGTCGCAGCCTGTGGCTCAGCCAGCGCCTGCTCCTAAGCCGCCAAAGCCTAAAAAGCCTGTTGATCCAAAAAAGAAGCGCCGCAATAAGAGGCTGATAATTATTTCTTCCATCTTGTTGCTGTTGGCAGGAGCAGCCGTGGGGGCGTACTTTTTTGTCTATAACGCCACCACATACATCAAAGCAGCGCCTGGCCAAGTGGCTGTAGGCAAGGGCGGTGGCACAGCTAAGGTGGCCATCGACTACGACGGCTATCTGTGGTCAGTTGCTGAAATGCCTGAATGGGTAGAGGCTGACAAGGATGGCAATGAAATGACAATAACAGTCAGCCCCAACACCAGCGGCACCAGTCGCGTCGGCTCTATCACTCTCACGAGTGGCAAGGTGTCCACGCAGGTCAATATTTCGCAAACGGGCAATGTTACCCATATCACCCCGTCGGTGCACTCCCTGACTTTCCACCGCGACGGTGGCACTCAGACCTTCACCATTCAGACCGACGGTGCTATACCGACATTTGAGTGCCCCGACTTCCTGGCTGCCGAGTGCCGCAACGACACCGTGATAGTAAAGGCTACCGCCAACAACGGCAACTACCGCAATGGCATCTTGGTATTAAAGGAGGATAATATTCGCACCTCGCTGATGGTAGATCAGGCAGGGGCTTGCCCCACATGCCAGGGCACCGGCAAGGTGAAATGTACCAGCTGCAATGGCACTGGCCGCTTCACCTACGGCCGTTCGCGCATCAACTGTGTAGGATGCAACGGTACAGGCAACGCTAACTGCGACGATTGTGGCGGCACAGGAGAGTTAGAGCAATAAAGAAAACTGAAATAAGCGTGTCCCCTTCAAGAAATTGAGGGGGACATTTTAATTGTCTGTCTCGGCAGAGAAGTAGTCGAACTCCGCGTAGCCGTTGCTTTGTTGACTGCTGCTATAGCAGAACAGTCCGAAGCGTGCTCCGCTAAACATCGTGAGGTTAAATCCCAGTGTTGTCTGTCCTCCCAGCGGCTTGTACTGTTTGCCGTCGGTGGAGTAGTAGAACTGTGTCTTGCTTGTGCGATAGTCTATGGTGGCGCGGAGATAGACTACCTTGCCCACCTTATCGCTCGCCTCTGCTGTGGCGGGAGTGAAGTTGCGGTTGTTGGTCAGCTGGTCTTGGCTCCACACGATGCGCTTCTTGCCTTTCTTTTTCTCCACGGCAATCATCGCGTAGGGGTCTTGCAGTATGCAGATGCCAGCGCGGTCGCCCTCCTTCAGATGTCTCACGTCAATGCGCACGGTGCCCTCTGAGGGGCGCTCTCGGTCAGCGAAGATGCGTTGTGTGAGCATGTTGCGTGTCTGTGTCAGTCGGTCGGCAGGCATGGCCTTCAGGCGCAGCCACCCCGGGCGTTCGCTGAGGCTCCACGCGCTGTTGTCGGGGTTGTGGTTCCATTGCCACGGCATCCCCAGCGTGGCGGAGTCAAACTCATCGCTGGTAGGCAGTCCCGAGAAAGACTGCCTCTCGACACTCGGCTCTTGACCCTCGCCTCTCAACTTAACCACGGGCCAGCCCTCTTCCCATCTCACGGGCAGCAGATTGGGCATGCGCCCCAGGCATCCGAGGTCTTGTTGCATAATGGTCCACCACTGTCCCGTGGGTGTGTCAAACAGCGCCCCCTGATGGATGGTGTTAGGCCGTCCGTCAATCATCTTGTCGAGCAGCAGCCGCTCCTCGTAGGGGCCGAAGATGTCCTTTGAGCGGAACACTGTCTGTCCTGACGGCCATCCGCCGTAGGTGGCGTAGATGTAGTAGTAATCGCCTATCTTGTAGAGGTGGCAGCCCTCCAGTCCCTGCTTGTCGCGCACCACGTTCTGCTCGCGGATGTAGTTGAAGTCCTCGTCCAGCTCGCACATCTGTATGTTGCCGATGCCGCAGGCCACGTACACCTTGCCGTTGTCAAACAGCATGCCGGGGTCGTAGTAAATGCGCGACAGCTTTCGCTTCTGCCACGGTCCCTCGGGAGTGGTGGCCGTCAGCAGCCAGCCGCCTGTGTCGTTGCCGTTAATCATCAGATACACCTTGCCGCCATGCTCCTTCATCGAGCACGCCCACATCCCTCTGGCATAGGCGTGGCGGCCGTTGCGCAGACTGTAGTTATCGCCGTCTGACAGCTCCTCCAGCGGCTGCGAGCAGTACTCCCAGTTCACCAGGTCTTTCGACTTCACTATCGTCGCTCCCGGAAAGAAGTGCATCGTGGTGCTCACCATGTAGTAGGTGTCGCCCATGCGTATCACGTCGGGGTCGGGGAAGTCAGCGAAAATGATAGGGTTCTCTATCGTCTGCGCCCCCACAGCCATTGCCATCAGCACAGCCGCTATGAAGGATAGGGTATTCTTCACGCTCAAGTTGTTGCTTGTCCTATGTGTTTACGGTCTCAGTTGGAAGGAATCTAGTCTTTCCTTGACGTTCAGGTTGTGCTTCAGGTTGTCTGCTTTGTAGGGCTCCTCGTTGACAAAGACGCGGCATAGGTCAAACATTACTTCGTTATTTGGTCCCATGTGGTGTTTGTAGATGAAGATGTCGCCCGCGTACCCTACGTGGAACTGGTAAGTGAAATCGATGATGTTGAGACCGTTGTCCTTGTGTTCTAATTGCGAGCGGAGGGAGCGGTCGACGCTTATCACTTTCTCGGTGGACACTCGTTTGCCTGTCTTGCTGTCGTACTCATGGATATAGATGGTCAACGGTATCTGGGCTGTCATGGGGTCGGCGGCAAAGTCATACTGCACCTCAAACAGATTGCCTTCGGTCTTGGGATGGATCTCTTGCATCTTGTCGGAGTCTGGCATCTTTCCGTCGCTCTTATAGGGCACAGAGACGTAGCGTCCGTAGAAATTGCTGTTCTCTTTGTTGCTTTGTGCGCCGGCGATGGCACAGCTCATAAGCACTGATAGTAATAGTATTGTTCTTTTCATCGTATCTTGAATATTAAAGTGTTCAGACTGCGTGCGGGCACCTTGACAGTCAATTCTTGTGTTCTTTTCCTGATGGCTATAGGTGTCTCCTGACACAGATTGTCTGGTTCGTTGCCTGTTGACAGGATGTGTATGCCGCTCTTGATGCTCACGGGCAGCGACAGTTGCAGGTCGTGGCCAGTCTCTGTTGTGTCGATGGCCATTACTATCAGCGAGTCGCCCTTGATATATGCCGAGCACTCGAAGTGCGCTTCGGTCTCTGCAGGGACGCTGGTCTCTGTGTCGAGGCGTGTGGAGCCAGTAACATGTTTTGAGAAGTGCGACAGCACGAAGGCGCGTGGCAGCAGACTGTTGCGGGTGTTGCCGGGCTCGTACTTCTGTTCGCCTGTGCCTACAAAGGCCCAGTGGGCACGCATATACCAGTATATGTAGGCTGTGCATCCCGCCAGCATACATTCATTGAGTTCTTCTGCAAAGAGCAGCTGTTCGTGCCAATTGGGTAGGCGGTGTATGTGGTCGGTCACGGAGTGCTCTGTCATCCACACTTCCTTGCCGTATCTCTCGGCCAGGGTGGCGGCTTTTTTCATGTTGCCCAATGGCGGATGGCCGTAGAGGTGGCCTGCTATGATGTCAATATGCTTTCGCGCTATTGAGTCGTTGAGCAGCATGTCTGAGTATCTGGGGTCAAAGCCGAGCGGCTCTGCGCTTATCAGGCGTACTCCCTTGTAGGTCTCGCGGTCAAGCAGATGGGCATAGTCTCTCACCAGTCTGAGCTGCTGCTCGGGCGTGTAGAGGCAGCCTGAGTAGTCCACCCACCAGTCGGGCTCGTTCTGTATCGAGACGGCGTCTATGTCCACGCCGTTATGCTTCATGTAGGCCATAAAGATGTTAAGCCACGGAAACAGTTTCTCGTAGCAGTCCTCGCGCAGGGCTCCTCTCTGCTTGCCCTGCCTCTCGCTCTTTCCGCCTTGGGGCGTGCCGTTGGTCTTGTATTCGCCTGGTGGCGACCATGGTGTGCCAAACACGATGGCTCCGCGCTTCTTGGCCTCTCGGGCACATGGCAGCGAGCCGTTCCAGTCGTAGGGGGTGTCCCAGCCGATGTCAGCGGCGGAGATGTCTCCTTTAAAGTTAGGGGAGATCTCCATTCGCATGATGTTTAGCCCTATCTCGGAGCTCGGCCCATACAGCAGTTTCACTGGCTCTGTGTCCTCTGCAAACGGGCGCATCGCACCGTCGCAGGCTGCGGCTCCGAATCCCGTCACTTTCTGCCGCTTGGTATCGGTCACCTTCACTGTAATCGCCTGCCCGACAGCGTTTAGCGTCAGGCAACACGCGATGACTGTTGTCAGTAGTAGCTTGTTCATATCGATTCTCGGTCAGGGTTGGTTTTACAGTCTGAACATGCGCTCCATCTGCTGCCATTTCTCGTCGCTGCGGGCATTGGCGGCGCATCCTTGGAACTTAGCCACGAAGGCTTCCCACTCCGCCTGTCGGGGTAGTGAGGCCAGTTGCTCCATCGCTGAGTGCCAGTTGAAGTCGGAGGGCGTGTCCACAATCATTACCAGTCGGTTGCCGAGGATGTAGATTTCCATCTCCAGGATTCCCACCTCCCGTATGCCGTCGCGCACCTCTTGCCAGCAGTACTCTTCAGAGTGCCACTTGCGGTAGAGGGCTATCAGTTCCGGAACGTCAGTAATCTCGAGAAACTGCACGTAGCGTTTCACCTTGCCGTCTCCCAGCCTTTGCACATAACCGTCCATGTTTTTATCGTTTGGTATTGCCGTTGTTGCTGCAAATATAGTTATTTTTTTTATTTGCGACCATTTTTGTAAGCACATCCTTGTTTTTTGTCAAAAAATAACTATATTTGCAGCAACATAACTTCTCTAACTTCTAAAAAATATCAAACCTTAAACCATATATGAAAAAGCTACTCATTTTCCTATTAGTGTTCAGTGCCCAATGCATGGTGTCTGATATGGCATTGGCTCAGACAAAAAAACGCACCACTCCCGCGGTGGTGACCTATCCTCAGCGCGACGGCGTCTTCAAGGCTGACTATAAGCTGCCGCCCATGGGGCCGTTCAACCCCGCCGAGGTGCAGACGATGTCGTTTGCGCCTATGCCTGCACTTGACTTCAAGGGTCATGTGCTCAAGCGCAACACAAGCCGCAAACAAGTGCGCCTCACCCTGCTCTCGTGCCGCCAGAATCAGATAACGGATGTGGAGGAGTGGCTCATCCGCAACGGCCTCACTCTCAGGGAGACACGCCACGAGTTTCCCATGGGGCAGTTCACCCAGCGCTACAGCTTCGCCACAGGCGGCTATCTGGTGACGACCTACGGCGAGAACTGGGGCAATGCACGCAAGGTGGTCATCACCGACGAGGACGAGACGACGCTCTATGCCGCCTATGACTTCGAGCCGTGGAAGTTCTCGCCCAAGACAACGCTCATGGGCAACACGCAGATGGTGCACGACTTCGTCATCGAGGGCAACATACTCTACATCGCCCACGGCACCAACGGCTACTCCGATGGCGCTGGCTATCAGACGGGCTACATCACTGCCTTCGACATGGAGAACCACGAGATAGTGTGGACCACGCAGCCCATGACATGCAACTCGGGCTTTGCCATCGTGGGCAACTCCATCATCTGCGGATACGGCATGACCAGCGAGCCCGACTATGTCTATGTGCTCGACAAATACAGCGGCCAGCGCGTGCAGAAGCTGCCGGTGAAAAAGGCGGTGGACTATGTGGTGCCCAAGGATGGCAAGGCTTATGTCCGCACCTACAGCTACGACTACGTGTTTAAGATAAATTAGGAATTAGAAATTATTTGCTACCTTTGCAGCGAGAATATCAATTTTTACATATAATAAAACGATACAATCATGAAAAAATCTGTATTTGCTTTTTTTATCTGTGCACTATTAATACAAGCAAATGCATGGAATGGTAACTATGATTTTGCGGTAGGAGATTCGGGTTATAGAATTGGTTCTGTCGATAAAAGAATGGTATATGTTGCGGAAGCCTTATATAACGACGACGGAACTTATGTCATACCGGAAGAAGTTGAATACAATGGGGTAAAATTTTCTGTTGTTAGTATTGACGTTCTGGCCTTCAACGGCAGTTGGATAAAAAGTGTTACAATCCCTCCATCAGTTGATTATATAGAGGAGAGTGGTTTTTATAATAACCAAAAAACTATTGAGTCATTGATTTTTCAAGATTCACCTGTGATTCTTGACTGCACGCGATTGCATGGAGTAAACGATTGTGAGGGGGGACAGTTCACTCGCACCAATGCTAAGTATGTATATTTGGGCAGAGATTTAACTTTCGTCCCATATAGTGAATATTATCGTGATTATAGTCCCTTTGGTAACGCAAATAATACAATTGAAACTGTAGAAATAGGACAATACGTAAAGGATTTGTCATATATTCCACTTAAATATAACGACAATCTTAGTAATATCATATTACATACTACGGAACCACCTGTAGCCCCAAGTTTCTCCAATTTGCAGTATGTCAATCTCAACGTTACCATCCCACGAGGCACCCTTGATAAATACAAAGCTTCCACAACTTGGAAATCATTCATAAATCTGAAAGAATCCGAGGAAAATGCGTCTAAAATAACGCTTGATTATGATAATGAATCCGGATCCGTATTTGTGAACAGACAACCATCGGAGAGAGAATTTAGCGTAGAGAATGGTTCTAATATTGAATTATTGCTGATACCAGCTATGGGGAAAGTCGTTTCGGGATTGTATGTTAATGGTGAAAACAAATTGTCAGAATTGACTAACAATGCGATTCTCCTAACAAATGTTACAAGTAATACAACAATTAAAATAGTATTCTCTGTCCCTAATCATACCGTGAAAATGATGTGTGGTATGGGGGGAGCATATTGCTTAAGTGTTGAAGACGGCTCATCATTAGATGTCATCATTGAAGAGGAAGACGGTTGGACGATAAGTTCAGTTTTTGTTAATAATGTTGACAAGACTCGCGCATTATCGAACAAACATCTTTATTTAAACAACATTTCAACTGATTATAAAATAACTGCAATCTTTGCGGAAGACTCCCCCGATGCAATTAGTGCGCATTCTGGCAATGTAAACAATACTGATCTTCGGTTAAATGGCAGAAATATAGTTTTCCTAAATTCTGGCGATTCAATAAAGAAGATATATGACATCTCCGGCGAACTCATATATAGTGGAACAGGGAATCAATATACGGTTCCAGATTCTGGCGTATATATAGTCGTTCTAAATGGCAATAAATACAAGATAGCAATGTAATCTGTTACTTAGAATAATTGAGCATTAAAATGAAGAAGTTTTCGTTATCGTTATCGTTATCGTTGTGTATTGTCGGCCTGCTGCTGGTGGGCTGCAAGAATGAGTTGGAGATTACTTACCAGATGAGTGGTGACTGGTATGCCGACTATGCTGCCGTGGACACCTTGGAGGATATCGATTACTCGCGCATTGTGCAGGCCTACCACTTCAACGGCAACGGCACCGGCTACTGGTATAAGTTTATGCTTCCCGACGACTCGGAGGAACCGATAGATATGCTGGGGGGCTCCTTCTCATACTCCACGGATGACGACGGCTCGTTTGTCATACTGCTCGACAAGGAAACGAACGGCACAGAGCGCACACGACGGCTGACATACGCCGATGGCGCGATGACGGGCTCCGACGCTGACGGCGACTACACGCTGCAGCGAGCCACGGAGAGCCAGATGTTGTGGTGCCGCTACTGGGACGAGACGATGAACGGCGGCAGCAACCTCGTGGGTATGTGGCTTGCCGTGGAGGACTACCGCGACAACACAGTGCCGCGCATGCAGTGGGCTGCGGACGACAAGATGATACTGGGCAGCATCAACGCCAACAACCAATCATCGATGGCCAGCGTGCCCGTTGTGTCAATGACCGACATGACATTCATAATGAACTCCTACGTCAGCTCGCTTGCCAAAGACATGCCTGTCTGGGCTGCCACGGGCGTTAACGACGTTAACGTCAGTTATAAGGACAACAATGACGCCTCTACCTTCTTCCCCGTTCCTCCATCGCTCACTCTCCAGTGTACTGTTCCCGCCGCCTACACC
>JAGCTG010000079.1 GCA_017963785.1 Bacteroidaceae bacterium
ATGCTCCAGTTTCATGGGTTATTTGGGGGTTTACGGTTTACTGTTTAGGGTTTACTGTTTACCGTTTACGGTTTACCGGTTAGGGTGGTGCCCCACTCATAGACGGAGTGGATGCGGGGGATGGAGAGGCGATGCTGCTGGGCGAGGGAGTGGATGAAACGGAGGCCGAAGGGGAAGTCTTCGGTGAAGTAACGGCTGGTGTAGTCTGCGACCCATCCGCCCTGGACGGGCTTCATGGGGCTGGTGATGGTCTGGAAGGCGGGGATGGACTGTATCTTCCGGGTGAGTGAGGCGGCATCGGTGCTCTCGTAGTAGTCCAGGAGCGTGGGGAGCGTGTGCACGCCCAGCTTATCGAGGAGGAGGAAGAACTCGGCATCCATGTCTATCAACAGCTTGGAGGCTTGGTCGGTCCACTCTTTGTAGAAGAGGATGTTGTGGTCGAAGACATCGTGTTCGCGACCATGGAAGAGGGTATATAGTCTGCCGGTATGCAGTATAGGGTTGGAGTTGCTGAGTGCCACCTCGTAGAAGGAGCGGAGCAGGGTGACTGGTGTGATGAACAGTTGCTCTAGGGCTGCGCGGAAGGTGTCCGGGTGCTCGATATTCTCCAACACGGCAGCCAGGCTGGATTTGTAGCCCAGGAGACTGGCGGTGCTGCCGTAGTCGACGACACGAGAGATGAAGGGTACTCGCTGGAAGCCAAAGAGTGGTGTGCCTGGCCCGAGGATGTCGTGGGCGAAGAAGAAGAAGCCTGTGCTCGAGACGACCGTGCCTACTGCGGCGTGGCCGAGGTAGGGCTTGATGTCGCGGAGTGTTTGCTCTATGAGGTAGCCTGGCAGACAGAGCAGGATGATATCCTGATTGGGCACGACCTCTGCGGGGTTGGCAGAGACATTATGGATGCAGGCTGTGAACTGCCGGTGGTCCAGGTCGGTGACTGTGATAGTGCTATGCCAGTGGTGGGGATGGCCTGAGAGGATGTTGAGTTCTACACCTTGTTGTGAGGCCATCACTCCGGCACAGACATGCCCCAGCGAACCTCCACCGCAGATACATATCTTCATTTACAGGGATTTCAGTGTTTCGGTCAGGAGGTGGTTATCCTTACGATCGCGCACTGCCAGACGGATGAAGTTGTCTCCACCGAAGGCTTTCTTGGTGGCGCAGTCTTTGATAAGGATATTATGCTTGAGGAGCTGCATCGCCAACTGATGGGAGGTGAAGCGATGGGTGACACGACAGAGGAAATAGTTAGCCTGGCTGTCGAAGACGGTGAGGTAAGGAACCTCGCGCAGCTCCTTAAGGAAGAGGGTGCGCTCATGACGGAAGGCTTCGCATGCCTGGAGGTAGTCGTTGTGGTACTTCTCGTATATCTGCATGTAGAACTCACCGAAGGAGTTGATGTTCCATATCGCCACGTCTTTCTTGATATTCGCAATCAATGCGGTGTCGCCGGAAGCGAGGATGCCGAGACGGAAGCCTGGCACGCCATAGCTCTTGCTGATGCTCTTGACCACCACCAGATGGGGGTTGGAGGCAAGGAGCTGATTGGAGAGCAGGGAGAAGGGGCCCTCGACAGAGGCGAAATCGACGAAGGACTCATCGACGATGAAGCGTATGTGTCTCTCCTTGGTCCAGGCGACGAGCTGCAGCAGGTCGGGGAAGGGGATGTAATTGCCCGAGGGATTGTCGGGGTTGATGAGGAGGAGAGTGTCGATATGCTTGTCGGCGAAGAAGTGCATCAGGTCGTGGGCTGTGTAGCGGAACCCCTCTGTGGGCGGGGTGTACTGCACCAGACGGTCTGCAGGCAGTCGGTTGGGGTATTCCTCGAAAGTGGGCAAGACATTACCGAGGGTGCCTGACCAATTCTCCATCAGCGACTTAATGAGTTCTGCCGCTCCGTTGCCCACAGCGATATAGTCTTGCTTCACGCCAAAGTTCTTGGAAGCCAGGAGTGAGTTGACGCGCATGCCAGAGGGGTACTCCCGCATGAGTGTCTCGAAGCTGGCTTTTATCTCGTCGATCATGCGCTGGGGAGGGAAGTAGGGATTGACCAGATAGCAGAAGTCCAGCATCTGGGGATAACGCCAGTAGCCTCCATAGCGCGAGGAGATGGCAGCATAGTGCTCATCATCGGTGGGGGCGAACATGCCGGACGCGATATCGAGGTCCTGCACATCGTCTATCTCGTACCATATCTCGCCTGTCAAGGGCAGGGCTTTGAGGGGTGCATCGTGCAGCTGGAGGATGACCTTAAGGACCTGCTCGTAGTATTCGTTGTGGCCGAGGGCAGTGCTGTAGGCAGCGAGGAACGGCACATAATACTTGGAGGAGAAATGCTTGCTGAACTTATAGATGTTTACGGTCTTGTAATAGCCTTTAATCTCCTCGAACTTGAAACGCTCCTTGTCGATGAAACGAGTGATACGATGGTCCTCATCTATTTCCACCACCGTGCCGTCCATCCAGCTCTCATACTTATCTACCAGGGCGATATTGGGGGCGCTGTCGGCAAGAAGCTTCTTGAGCACAGCGGACTCGTAGATAAGGTCGCTTTCCAAGAGGATAGTGTCATCGGCCAGCATATAGTCCTTGGCCAGGTAGAGAGAGTAGATATTGTTGGTCTTGTCGTAGATGGGGTTGTCGACGTATTCTATGGGTATGCCCTGATAGTCTGTTCCCACATAGTCCTTGACATTCTGGCCTTTGTAGCCCACGACGAGGACGACACGCGACACGCCTATCTCTTTCAGTGTTGCCAGCGAACGGTCGATGAGCTTGACACCGTTCACTTCGAGCATACACTTGGTGTTGTCGCGGGTGTAATCGCCGAGGCGTTTACCCATTCCTGCTGCTAGGATGATGGCTTGCATAGTTTTTTGTCAAGAGTCTAGGGTCTAGAGGCGAGAAGGATTTTTTACATATAATTGCCGTATAATCGGACCATATAATTTCTCATTAATTTTCTTTAGGTCTTTCGCGTTTGGCGCTATCGCGCCTCTCACATTGCTATTTGCTTACTGCTTTCTGTGAGCGAGCTCCCAACAGCTGTTATCAAATACCACTGCTGTCACCCCTAGGGGTGTCATACGCGAAAGATATTTTGTTCAATCGTTTGAGCACGTTGCGCTAGGCACCTTACCATTGCTATTTGCTTTTTTCGCTTTGTGTAAGTAAACTTTCCCAAGCTCAATTCAAATACCACTGTTGTCACCCCTTGGGGGTGCCATACGCGAAAGATATTTTATTCATTCGGTTGAGCACGTTGCGCTGGGCGCCTTTCACATTGTTATTTGCTTTTTAGCTTTGTGTAAGTAAACTTCCACTAGCTCAATTCAAATACCACTGTTGTCATCCCACGGATTCCATACGCGAAAGATATTTTGTTCATTCGTTTGAGCACGTTACGCTGGGTGCCTTACCACATTGCTATTTGCTTACTGCTTTCTGTGAGCGAGCTCCCAACAGCTATTATCAAATACCACTATTGTCACCCCTTGGGGTGCCATATGCGAAAGAGGATTAACGTGTCGCTCTTCAGTTGTTGGTGTCGAGCAGGTAGCGGTAATCGTCTCCGGAGATGGGTTCCATATTGCGGTCCACGATAAAGCACTCATTGGTGTCCTCATCGTATGCCCATCTCTCACCTATCAGGCTCTCCTCGCCAAAGTTGATCAGCAATCCCAATGGCTTGTGTGTCAGCCGCAAGTAGTTGCAGAGCTGGGAACGGTGGGCGGGAGCCAGGCTGGTGACGGACTTGAGTTCCACAATGATGTCATCCACCACAAGGTCCATCTTGTACTTCTTTTCCAGCATATGGTTCTTGTAATACACCGTTACCTCTTGCTCACGCTGGTTATCTATGCCGCAGTCAAGTAGCTCAAGGTGCAGGGCTTCCTGATATACTGCTTCGAGCAGTCCCCAATTCAGTTCGGAGTGTACTGCCATAGCAGCGCCTATTATTTTATACACCTTATTCGAGTACTTGGTCAGGTCAAGCATAATTAATTTCTTTCTGTTTTTAACATGTAATTGCCGTATAATCGGACCATGTAATTGCTCATTAATTTTTGACCACGAATTATTAACAAAAACCAAGAAAACCCTTGTCTGTGCTGCATGCTCTGCGAGCATTGGTCTATAGGTGTCAGGCTACGCTCTGTTTAATCGAGATTAACCATTCCTTCGCCTAACTCCATAGACACGTCTTTGACTTTTCAGCACATACAAGGAAAACATAGAAAAACAAATTTTACATCTTACTCCTCACATATTACATCTCCATGTTTTCTTGGTTTTTCTTTCGTTCAGGTTTTATCCCGTAGGGGATGGTGTGGATGCATGCTTTTGCTGCGAGCTTGCTTGCAAGAAAAGGATACAGCCACGGCATCAGAGACATTTGTCTCGACATGAACGAAAGGGTTTTTATGGTTTTTGTTTGAAGGAGGAGGGTTAGGAGTCGAGGACGGAGTACTTGGAGTTATTGCTGATGTACTCGGGGACGATGGACTTCATGATGCGGACGATGGCCATGTCGTCGTAGGAGTAGGAGGCGCGGATGAGGCGCTCCTCGTTGGCGAGGACGTCTTTATAGTCGTACTCGCGGACGGAGGCGACCATAATCTTGGGATGCTTGGTGGGCTTGGTGTGCTCGGCATCGTTGAGGACCTCCTCATAGAGTTTCTCGCCCTCCCGGAGTCCGGTAAACTCTATCTTGACGTTGGGGGCATGGCTGAGGGCTATCATACGCTTGGCGAGGTCGACGATCTTGACGGGCTTGTCCATATCGAAGACGAAGATCTCTCCTCCGTGGCCCATGGTGCCTGCCTCGAGGACGAGCTTGCAGGCTTCGGGGATGAGCATGAAGTAGCGGATGATATCGGGATGGGTGACGGTGATGGGTCCACCCTTCTTGATCTGCTCACGGAAGAGGGGTATGACGGAGCCGTTGGAGCCGAGGACGTTGCCGAAGCGAGTGGTGACGAACTGGGTGACGGCAGGGGAGCCATCGACCTGGGTGAGGGAGGTGTCGGCGCCGCCCTCTGCGATGGCTTTGTTGAGCGACTGGCAGTAGATCTCGCAGATACGCTTGGAGCACCCCATGACATTGGTGGGGTTGACGGCTTTGTCGGTGGAGATCATGACGAACTTCTTGGTGCCATACTTGACAGCGAGGTCAGCGATGACGTGGGTGCCAAGGACATTGTTTTGGACTGCCATAGCGGGGTTGTCCTCCATCATGGGGACATGCTTATAGGCTGCGGCATGGAAGACATAGTCGGGACGGTGCTCAGCGAAGAGCTGGGTCATGCATGTCTCATTGCAGATGGAAGCGACGATGGTGAGAGCCTCGACATCAGGGAAGCGGTCAGCCATGAGGAGCCGTATATTGTGCATAGGTGTCTCGGCCTGATCGACGAGGACCATCTTGCGGGGATGGAAGAGGGCCACCTGGTGGACCATCTCGCTGCCTATGCTGCCTGCGGCACCGGTGATGAGGATGACCTTGTCGTGGAGCTGTTGGGCGATGGCATCCATATCGACGTCTATCCTATCGCGTGGGAGGAGGTCTTCAATCTCCACCTCATGGAACTGGTAGTGCTGGAGGTCGGTATTCTCGTCGAGGTTCTCTATCTCGGGCATCATCTTGATCTTGATATTGCTGGCGATGAGGTCGTTGATGAGCTGCTCACGGGTGCGGAAGTGGTCGGCCTGCCAGGGGCTGACGATGAGGCGCGTGATATTCTTCATGCGCATGGTGTTGACGAGGTCTTTGTCGTCGATGAAGACGGGCTCGCCCATGAGGTACTTGCCCTTCATCTTGACGTCGGGGGTGACGAAGCCCTTGACGACATATTTCTTGCCCACGTCATTGCGTATGCTCTTGGCTACGGAGATGCCTCCATGGCGTGTGCCATAGATGAAGACGCGGTAGGTCTTCTGCGCGAAGCTGAAGGTGTCGAAGAGAGTCTTGACGATGACTCGTTCGAGCCAGAGGAGCAGGGTGCCTATGAGGAGGATATAGACGAGCGCCTTGATGCTGATGGACACGCCGAGGCCATGGGGGAAGACGGTGAAGACGAGGTAGGTGATGGTGACGCCTACGAGGTTGGCCAGGAAGACACGGGCGAGGTCGACGAAGCTGGAGTAGCGTATGATGCCTGAGTAGGTGTGGAAGAGTTTGAAGCCAATGAAGAAAGGTATCTGCATCAGCACGAGCTCAAAGAGCAGGGGCCAGAAATGGCCTATGAAGGAGCTTCCGCCACACACGAGGTAGTTGGCCAGCAGTCCGCTGAAGATAATCAGCACACAGTCCACTCCCAATATCGCCCAATAAGGGAGTGAGTTCTTCTGGAAATACCAGGAGGCTATCTTTGAGATGAAGTTCATAAGCAGTTAGCGTTTTAGAGGCCTGGACGGCGGATGGTAAGTAGTATTGCTTCGGAGTGTTGCTGACAGAAGGACGAGGAGTCGCTGACGACGCAGGCGAGATAGCCGCCTCCACCTGCTCCGGGCATCTTATAAGCGAGGACCTGGTCCTTGTATTGACTGATATAGTGTGGCACGCTGCCCTGTATCATGGCAGGGAACATGGCTGTCTGTGCACTGAAGCTGGCAGCATAAGCCTTGGCGAAGGCGCTGAGGTCGCGCTGCATGATGGCCTGCCAGCAGTCGTCGGCAGCCTGAGCGAGTGCCTGCACCTTGGGGGGGGTGATGTCTTTGCCTTCGACGACGGAGCATCCGGGACGGCGCGGCTCCATAGGTATCATAATGAGATGGCTCTCCAGCCAGGAGAGGATAGTCTCGTCGTAGCAGGTCTCTATCTTATCGGGCCAGAAGCGATTGTCGTAGTGATGGCGACAGAGGCCGGGGATGCAGATACCGATGCTGTCTTGTGCACCACTGATGATGCCATCGCTGCGCTCGGGATCATTCTCGAAACAGAAGACGAGCTTGGCGAGGGTCTCGGGATCCATATTAGGGAGCTGGTAGGGCCAGATCTTGCGTATCATATTGCGGGTGCTGGTGCTGAGTCCGCAGCGCTCGCGCACCTCGAAGGTAGGCTCCAGGGAGATGGTGATGGCCCATCCCGGGGCATACTGGCTGACGTAGGGCTGGTCGATCCATGTGCCTGCGAGGTCGAGACGTGTGGGTATCTGGCTGCCTGTCTTCTTAAGCTCCGTGCTGCTGCGAGGCTGGAGTCCAGCCTGTGGCACGCGCTGCAACACGACATACTTAATGCCTCGTTGCTGGCAGAGCTGGCGCTTCTCTTCGGTGCTGCCGTCTTCGTTGACGACGAAGATGTCGGGCTTGACGATGTTGAGGGTGGGAACGAAGTCCATCACCCCGCTGCCCGCATTGATATAGGCATCCTTGACATAGCGGATGCTCTTGACCATGAAGAGGCGCTCTTGTTCGCCATAGACGGTCTTGCGGTGCTTATAACCGAGGTAGGTCTTGTCGCTACCTATGCCGACATAGAGGTCACCGTATTCTGCCGCTTGGCGGAAGAACTCGACATGACCGCTGTGCAGGAGGTCGTAACAGCCGGAGACGAAGACTTTTTTCATTGGCTTAGGTGGCTTAGGTAGCTTAGGTAGCTTAGGTGGCTTAGGTGGCTTAGGTAGCTTAAGAGCTTAATGGCTTAGTGGCTTAAGAGCTTAATGGCTTAATGGCTTAGTGGCTTAATGGCTTAATGGCTTAATAGCTTAGTGGCTTAATGGCTTAAGAGCTTAATGGCTTAGTGGCTTAAGAGCTTAGTGGCTTAATGGCTTAGTGGCTTAAGAGCTTAATGGCTTAGTGGCTTAAGAGCTTAGTGGCTTAGTGGCTTAAGGCTTAGTGGCTTAATGGCTTAGTGGCTTAGTGGCTTAATGGCTTAAAGGCTTAATGGCTTAAGAGCTTTCTGGTAAAGGAGTTGCGTAGGCCATTGAGCATTCTGGCTACGCTATCAATCGTAGGCTTTATGGCCATAAGACTTTCTGTGTCTATATATGCTAAATCAACTGCTATGAGTAGCTGATTATAGGCTTCCATTAATGACCCATATGCTATCTCTATGAAATGTATTTGCTCTTTAAGGGACTTCCTTCCGCTTCCTTCTGCTATGTTAGACGGAACAGAGACTATGGCTCTGCGAATCTGGTCACATAGTGCGTAGTTCTCAATCTTGGGAAACTTATCAAGCAGATGGTAAACCTCCACTACTAACTTCTTTGCCTCGTTCCAGACTTCTAATTTCTCAAAGGAATACAAAAGGGAGTCCATGGGTAATGGCTTAGTGGCTTAATGGCTTAAGAGCTTAAGAGCTTAATAGCTTAATGGCTTAAGAGCTTAATGGCTTAATGGCTTAAGAGCTTAATGGCTTAATGGCTTAAGGGCTTAATGGCTTAATTATATTTAGCGACCACGGATCCATATCCATTGAAAATTGAACATTGAGGATTGAACATTATCTCTCGACTCTTGCCTAGGCAATTATTAAACAAAAACCGAGAAAACACCGAAGAAATGGTGCGGAGCACCTCTACCATTCTGTTTCTTCAAAAGCTTGTGAGCAAGCTCCCATCTTTTTCTAAACACCCTGGTGCAGCTTTGCTGCTATTTCATCGGAAAAACCGGAAAAACAGGGTTGTTTACCGTTTACTGTTTAGGGTTTACCGTTTAATCGCGGCGGAAGAGGTCGCGGGTATATACCTTAGACTCTACGTCGTCGAGGACGGGGTCGTAGCGGTTGGCGATGATGGCAGCGGACTGGGCCTTGAACTGGGCGAGGTCGTTGACGACGCGGCTACCGAAGAAGGTGGTGCCGTCCTCGAGGGTGGGCTCATAGACGATAACCTCGGCACCCTTGGCCTTGATGCGCTTCATGATGCCCTGGATGGCCGACTGACGGAAGTTGTCGGAGTTGGATTTCATGGTCAACCTAAACACGCCAATGATGAGCCTCTCCCCTGCCCTCCCCTTAAGGGAGGGAGTATTGTATTGATTATCCTGCGTGTAGGCATACCAGCCGGCTTTCTGGAGGACTTGATCGGCGATGAAGTCCTTGCGGGTACGGTTGCTTTCGACGATGGCTGACATCATGTTCTGGGGCACATCGGCGTAGTTGGCAAGGAGCTGCTTGGTGTCTTTGGGCAGACAGTAGCCTCCATAGCCGAAGGAGGGATTGTTGTAGTGGGTGCCGATGCGGGGGTCGAGACCGATGCCATCGATGATGGCCTTGGTGTCGAGTCCCTTGACCTCAGCATAGGTGTCGAGCTCGTTGAAGTAGCTGACACGCAGTGCGAGGTAGGTGTTGGCGAAGAGTTTGACAGCCTCGGCTTCCTTCATGCCCATGAACAAAATCGGCACATCCTCTTTGATGGCGCCTTCCACGAGGAGGGCTGCAAACTCATGGGCTTTCTGCTCGAGGAAGGCTACGTCGGTGACCTGCTGGATGGCAGCGTTCTCCTCGTCGAAGCCGGGGATGAGCTTGGGGTAGCCCACGATGATGCGAGAGGGATAGAGGTTGTCGTAGAGGGCCTTGCTCTCACGCAGGAACTCAGGAGAGAACAGAAGATTGAATTTCTTGACGCCCTTGGCAGCGTACTTGACATAGAGGCTGCGTGTGTACCCCACGGGGATGGTGGACTTGATAACCATCACAGCATTGGGGTTGACGCGGAGGACGGAGTCGATGACATCCTCCACGGCGCTAGTGTCGAAGAAATTTTTCTGCGGGTCGTAGTTGGTGGGAGCTGCGATGATGACAAAGTCGGCATCGCGGTAGCCTGCCTCCTGGTCGAGGGTGGCAGTGAGGTGGAGGGGCTTGGTGGCGAGGTAACCCTCTATGTAGTCATCCTGGATGGGTGACTTCTTATTGTTGATCATGTCAACACGTTGAGGAACGACGTCAACGGCGATGACCTCGTTGTGTTGTGCCAACAAGGTGGCTAACGACAGTCCCACGTATCCTGTTCCTGCTACGGATATTTTCATTGTTGTTGGCTTAGATAGCTTAATGGCTTAATAGCTTAGGTGGCTTAGGTGGCTTATTTTTCGTAGCATGGAGGGCTGGACCTCCATGTAAGCGCAGCCGAGTTGATGGATGCGGACTCCGATATAGTTGGTCTTGCTGCCAGCGATGCGCACTACCTCTCCCACGATATCTTCGGGCCATCCGACGAGGGAGACCTTCTCTCCGACGGTGAAGCCTGACGGAACGAAGTTGACGGGCAGCTTACCGCCGAGCATCTGCTGGAGTGTGCGTATCTCTTCATCGGTGATGGTGCAGAGGGGATGGCGTCCGAATTGGTCGGGAGTGCCTGCCCGGTTGGTGAGAAAAGAGAGGATATAAGGGCGCGTGACGATGGCGCGACGCTCTTGCTCGGTGACCTTGACAAAGATGTACTGGGTGATGACGGGTTTCTCTATCTTCTTCTTGCGACCGTTGCGCCAGACGCTGACCTGCCATTGTGTGGCTGCGTAAGCCTCGATATTATCACGGAGGAGATTGTCGCGAGAAGTTTTCTCTGCCTTCGGCAGGACACGGGCAATATACCACTTTCGGTTAGGCTCGGGCACGCCTACGGCCTCGTCAGCGACATTCACTGGCGGCACATTTGGCAAGGAATCCATTGCTTGTGTCATTGCAATGTGTATAGCAGTTTAAACATACGGCAGCAGCGTGCTTTTGCACCTAATTAATAGACACACGGACACGTGCGCGTAGGTTTGAATGCAAAGATAAGCATTAATTGTCACACCGCCAAATAAAATATAGTATTTTTACGTATTTATTGCACAAAAAATAAAAATCTGTGTGAAAAGTGCAAAAAGTTATACCATAAAAACCTTAACGAAAACGAAAACGAAAAATTGGCTTAATAGCTTAATAGCTTAAAGGCTTAAGGGCTTAGACGATTGAACATTGAGCATTGAACATTGAGCATTATCTCTTGAGTATAGACTCTTGACTGAGCGCGCAGCCCCGATAACTTCTAGCAGCGCAGCTGCGGTAACTTCCGACCGTCGCGATAACTTCAAAAGAAGTTAAAGGAGTTAACGCCCGCAAGCGGGCGAGGAGTTAACGCTTGCTGCGCAAGCAAGGAGTTAAAGACGATAGTAAATTGGCTTAGGTGGCAAGAGTCTAGAGTCGAGGGTCAAGGGTTGAGGGGCGACAGATCTGTCGTACCTTCGGCACTAATATACTAATTGGGACTCCCCTTGCAGGGGTTACGCCCTTCAGGCTCACCGCCTGCCTGTGATCTTTCGTCCCTATGGGACTAATGACTATCCCCCCCCTCCTTTTGGGAGGCGCTGGGTGTAGGCTCCCTTAAGCCACTAAGCCATTAAGCTAATTTCTTTGCCAGCGACAACACGTATATTGTTTGCCAAAAAATAGCGGTCAGCATTGAAAAACGCTGACCGCCATGTGTGATTTTGTGGGTTGTAGGAAAAAACTACTTGAGTACGCCGAGCTGCTTGCCGATCTTGACGAAGGCAGCGATGCACTTGTCGAGGTGCTCACGCTCGTGGCCTGCAGAAACCTGTACGCGGATGCGTGCCTGTCCCTTGGGCACAACGGGATAGTAGAAGCCAGTGACGTAGATGCCCTCTTCCTGCAGCAGAGCTGCGAAGTCCTGACTGAGCTTAGCGTCATAGAGCATGACGGCGCAGATGGCTGACTGTGTGGGCTTTATGTCGAAGCCGGCAGCCATCATCTTGTCGCGGAAGTAGTTGACATTGTCAACGAGCTTGTCGTGGATAGCGTTGCTCTCCTTGAGGAGTCGGAACATCTCGATGCCAGCACCGACGAGTGAGGGTGCGAGGGAGTTGGAGAAGAGGTAAGGACGGCTGCGCTGACGCAGTATGTCGATAATCTCTTTGCGACCTGTGGTAAAGCCACCCATGGCTCCGCCGAAGGACTTGCCGAGGGTGCCGGTGTAGATATCCACGCGTCCGTAGGTGCCGAAGAACTCGCTTACGCCATGGCCTGTGGGGCCTACCACACCTGCGGAGTGGCTCTCGTCAACCATAACGAGGGCGTCGTATTTCTCTGCGAGGTCGCAGATCTTGTCCATCGGGGCTACGTTGCCGTCCATAGAGAAGACACCGTCGGTAGCGATGATGCGGAAGCGCTGCTCCTGAGCCTCCTGCAGACAACGCTCGAGCTCGCCCATATCGGCGTTGGCATAGCGATAGCGCTTAGCCTTGCAGAGGCGCACACCGTCGATGATGGAGGCATGGTTGAGGGAGTCGGAGATGATGGCATCTTCCTCGGTGAGCAAGGGCTCAAAGACACCGCCGTTGGCGTCGAAGCATGCTGCATAGAGGATGGTGTCCTCGGTCTTGAAATAATCGGAGATGGCTGCCTCCAGCTGCTTGTGGATGTCAGCTGTACCGCAGATGAAGCGGACGGATGACATACCGAAGCCACGCTTGTCCATCATGTCCTTTGCGGCCTGGATGAGGCGCGGGTTGTTGGAGAGACCCAGATAGTTGTTTGCGCAGAAGTTGAGCACTTCTTTACCTGCAACCTGAATGGCTGCCTGCTGCGGGCTCTCGATAAGACGCTCGTTCTTGTAGAGCCCTGCTTCTTTAATCTCCGCAAGGGTTTGCTGGAGATGTTGTTGCATTTTACCGTACATATTATTAAAGTTTATAGTTGATAGTTGAATTAGCTTAGGTGGCTAAATGGTGACTTTTTGGTTTTAGCAGTGCAAAGTAACTAAATTGTGACGAATGGGCAAAATAATTGGCGGTTTTATTTGTTTTTTCATATAAGATATATGTAAATTGTTGTACTTTTGCGGAGAAAACGATAACGATAACGAAAACGATAACTTATATTTTTTCGAACACGAATCTAACAGATTGACACGAATAAGTTTATTTGCGTTTCGCGCTTTGCGCTGTCTGCATGAATATTTGTTTATAGCCTTTTATGAGCAAGCTCCTAAAGTCTCTACCAAATCTTCATGCACCCCAAATGGGGTCTACGCAAATGGTTTAGTTCATAATCAAATACCCCTGTACGCCCAATTGGCGTTTGAGGCAAAAGTGGCTTAATTAAAAATTATAGATATGAGAAAGATTTGGTTTGTTATGATGCTGGTGGTGGCTATAGGTGCTGCTGCCAAGGTGGATTTTGACAAGTATTTTGACGGTCGCGGACTGAGAGTGGACTATTGCTTTGCCGGTGACTCGGTGAAGCAGGAGATCTTCGTGTCGGAGTATGTGAGTCTGCCGAAGTGGTGCGGTCGTCGCGTGAATATGGACACGCTGCTGCTGGAGGGCACTGGCGACGTGGTGATGCGCTCGTTGGCAGACGGCAAGAAGATATACTGCAACTCATTCAGCACCCATTTTCAGGACTGGACAGGCACTCCGCAGGCGCTGACGCTGAAGTGTGCATACGAGCACGTGGTGCTGATGCCGATGCCTCGCGAGAAGGTAGAGATAGAGATACGGCTGTTTGACTTCAAGCAGAGGCCTGTGACGGTGTTCAAGCACGAGTTTGACCCTAAGGACATCATGGTGCGCAGCCTGGCAAGCGTGAAGGGTCCAGAGACGAAGATGCTCGTGGCTTCGGGGAGTCCGGAGGAGTGTATCGACCTAGCCATCGTGGCTGAGGGCTACACGAAAGAGGAGCTGCCGATGTTTTATCAAGATGCGCAGAGGATGGTGGACGAACTATTTAAGTATGAGCCGTTTAAGTCGAACAAGCATCGCTTCAACGTGGTGGCCGTAGGCGCCGAGTCTGCCGAGAGCGGAGTGAGCGAGCCTGCGAAGGGAATATGGAAAGACACGGCATGCAAGACATTCTTCGACTTCCTGTATATGAAGCGACTGATTGGCGTGGTGAACCTGCGCAGGGTGAACGACCTGCTGGCAGCGGTGCCCTACGAGCATGTGGTGGTGCTGGCCAACAGCAGTGAGTATGGGGGCTGCGGAGTGTATAACAGCTACGACATCACTCCGGCGCATCATGCAGGCACCCTGGCAGTGTTTGTGCATGAGTTCGGGCACAGCTTCGGAGGTCTGGGCGACGAGTATTTCTACGATGAGATGTACACGCAGTACTACTACCCAGATGTGGAGCCGTGGCACGAGAACCTGACTACTCTGTGCGACTTCCAGCGCAAGTGGGCAGACATGCTACCGAAGGGTGCTAAGATACCTACCCCTGCGACTGCAGACCAAGACAAGAACGACTGCACAACGGTAGGTGTGTTTGAGGGTGGTGGCAACCAGAGCAAGGGTGTGTACAGACCGGCATTCAACTGCCGCATGCGCACCAACACGGTGCCCGACTACTGCCCTGTATGTAGGCGCGCTTTGCAGCATGTCATTGACTACCATTTGGTAGAACGATAACGAAAACGATAACGAAAACGAAAACAATCAAGCCCCCTTCTGGAAAGGAAGAGGGCTTGGTTTGTATTGGGGAGTAATATACCTGTTATTACTAATCCAACAATTGGCTTGATTGCAAAAGTTATAACAAAAACCATAAAAACACTTTCGTTCAGGCCAAGACTTTGTCTCTAATGCCGCAACTGCATGCTTTTCCTTGCAAGCAAGCTCGCTGTAAAAGCATGCATCCGCACCATCAATCCCAACGGGATATGTCCTGAACGAAAGAAAAACCGAGAAAACAGTTTACAGGTTACCGTTTACGGTTTACTGAATGGTTCGAGAGGTTCAATCCTTAGTCAACTAAACTGTGATTTCGGTTTTTCTTGGCTATGCTGCGCAGCCGAAGGCGGTCTATACTTGCCAGGCAAAGAGTTGGTTAAGCTTGTTTAAACAGATCTTTGACTTGCTACTATAGCGCAATGCTCGCAGAGCATGCAGCACAGACAAGGGTTTTCTTTGTTTTTCTTTGATTATGCGGCTAGGCGTATTGGATTGAGCTGGTGCCGGCGACTGGTTCGTTGTTTTTTATGGGCGTGTGGTGTGCAGAGGGCGGTAATGAATGCCCATGGCATCGAGGCGCTGGAGGTGTTGTTGCAGTCGTGGCAGGAAGTCGGTCCACTGCTGGCTGGAGCGGGGTGTCCACGCTTTCTCTGCGAGAGCCAGAGCTCGTGGGAAGACCATCCACTGCATGCGCTCTACGGTGGGGATATATTCGCACCAGATATTGGCCTGCATACCCTTGACGAGCTTGAGCTGCTCGGCGGTAAGGTCGAGGGGCACGATGTCGCCATCGTACAGGCGGCGCAGGGTGTTGTCGTCCTGCCCATAGTCGAAGTAGCAGAAGGTGGTGGGGCAAAGCACAACCTCGTTGCCCATAGATGTGGAGCGCTGCACCACATCGGCATGATCGCCACGCCACCAGTGGACGGTGGCAGTCTTGGAGAGTCCCCCCTCGAGAATCTCGTCCCAGCCGAGGATACGGCGTCCGTGGGCATTGAAGTATTTCTCCATCAGCTTAGTGAACCATGCCTGCAGTTCGCTGACATCCTTGAGCCCTTCTTGTTGTATGCGTCGCTTGCACTCGTCGCATTGTGACCAGCGATTGCGATCCACCTCGTCGCCACCGATGCTGACATACTCGTAGGGGAAGAGCTGGAAGACCTCGTCGTAAACTCTCTTAGCAAACTCGATGGTTGTCTCGCGTCCCAGGCAGAGAGGCTCGCGGCCATTGCCTGTGCAGCTGAGCCAGTGGTAGCAGTAGCAGGCAGCGCTATTGTGGCCCGGCATGTCTATCTCGGGGATGATATCGATGCCTCGCACTGCAGCATAGGCTACCACGTCGCGTATCTCGTCCTGGGTGTAGAAGCCACCGTAGAGCTCGCCCAGTCCCTCGATATGGCGCATATATTTTTTGGGAATAAGCATGGCAGAGTTGGTCTCTTTGCCAGCCCGTTCGAGGCAGCGACGATCGTGAGAGTTGAAGAAGCGCCAGCACACGGTGTCGGAGGTGAGCCCTGGGTATGCCTTGACCTCCATGCGGAAGGCCTCGTTGTCAGAGAGGTGCCAGTGGAACTTATTGAACTTGTAGAGCGCCATCTGGTCGAGGAGTTGCTTGGTCTCGTCGATGGAATAGAAATGGCGCACGGGGTCGAGCATCAGTCCGCGCCAGTGGAAGTTGGGTTGGTCCTTGATGCTGACGGAGGGAACAGACCATTTCGAGAATCGAGAATTGAGGATTGAGGATTGAGAATTAACTCTAGACTCTTGACTCTCGACTCTTGACTCCACTTCGGGAGGCAGCAGTTGGCGCAGGGTGGCTATGCCATTGATAATGCCGCGGTAGCTGTGGGCTGTGATGATGACACCCGTGCGGTCAGCGAGGAGTTCGTAGCTCTCGTCGGACGATGGCCCATTACTTGTAAGGGAGAGCTGGATTTTGCCCTTGCCTGCTTTGGTCTTGATTTTGAAGCCAGTGGCTTGCGAGAGCATCTGCTGGAGGTAGGTGGCAGCAGGTGCAAGGCTGGCATCATTGTAGCCGATGGTCAGTCCGTTGGTAAGGAGGAAAGAGCCTTCTCGCTCTACCACCGATGAGGGTTTGGGAATGATATTCACTGTTGCCATAGCAGTAGCGACACCTAACAGGCAAGCAACACAAAAGGTCATTATTTTTTTCATGAGCATATAGTTTTAGTCGTTTTTCTGATGCAAAGTTACTATAAAAACATAAAAAAATGCACCTTCTTTGCAAGAAAATAACTAATTTTGCAGCGATGTATAATAATATATAAGGTATGAAAAGAAAAATTTGTGTGTTGCTTTGCATGGCTGTAGCACTGTGCATGTATGGTCAGGGTTTCTTTGAGAAAGTTGACCTAGGAATTGACAATTTTAAGTATTCGAAGCTGGACACCAACTATATTGCTCCGCCCCAGTATAAGTTGATGATATCAGTGGGGAACAAGAACTTCTGGGGGCGCGACAACGTGCACCTGCCGTTCTCATGGAACGACCCCGACATCTATGACTACTGTCCCGGCATAGAGAAATATGAGAAGGAGAAGATCCTCGCCCACTCCAACCAGAGCTCACTCAACTTCAGGGTAAGCTACAAGGGTTTCTCCGTCAGCTATGGTTTTGCCCTCAATGGTAACGGCAACAAGAAGTCCTTCTCCCTGGGCAGCCAAGGCAACGCCTTTGGCTTCAACATCGGCTTTGAGCGCAACAGCCTGAGCAATGCCAAATTTCACGACTATCGCTACCTGCCCATTGCGTATGGGCTTATCAATGAAATATATGAGCTGGGTGGCATAGACCGTCATTTCACCATCGACGAAATTGCACAATACTCCGTCTACCACAAGCAAGACCTGATCGACGACGAACTCCTTGGTGAAAACGACGAGTGGGAGCTGGATGACATTGTCCGCTGGTACGGCAACTTCTACTATGCCTTCAACCACCGCAAGTTCTCGATGAGTGCCGCCAACTATGCCCAGTACATCCAGAAGCGCAGTGCCGGCAGTTTCTTCGTGACGGGTGACGTCAACTATACCCGACTGAAGGCCAACAACCTGTTCTTTATAGACGATGAAGACATAGCACCCGACACCACTTATTGCGAGAAATTCAAGTCCTTTGCTATCGCCCTTGGTGCCGGCTACGGCTACAACTGGACTCCCAATCATGGCAAGTTCCTGCTGCATGGTTCCATAAGGCCCACCGTCAACGTATACAGCCGCATGGACTACGACAACCGCTTCACCACTACCGACGCCACCGGCAAGAAGATAACCGGAAAGACTCCCCGCGAAGACGAGCTCTATCCTCTCTACGACCACAAGATGAAGCTCACCTTTGGCGGAGTGGCCAGAGTGGCTGCAGTATGGAACATCAGTCCTCGCTTCGTGGTGGGTACCAATCTGGAGTACACCATCCGCGACAACCGCAACTCCAAGGACTACCGCATGTACAACAGCCGCCTCAACTTCAACGCTTACGCTGCAATGCGCTTCTTCAAGAATAAGAGAAGGTACTAGGGTTTACAGTTTACCGTTTACTGTTAACTGTTTAGAGTTTAGAGATTGGAGGAAAAAAAATGAGAAAATTCCTTTGCATATTGCTGACGGCCTTAACGGTCAATCCTCAATGTTCAATGCTCAATGCTCAATCCTCAACGGTCTATGGTCAGAACATCCGCGTGATGTCCTACAATGTGAGGCACTGCGCAGGCATGAAGTATGACCTCAACCTGGAGCGCACAGCCAGCGTGATAGAGAAATACCATGCCGACTTTGTGGCACTGCAGGAGATGGACAGCTGCGCCAGCCGCAGCGAGAATGTCTATCAGGCCGAAGAGCTGGGCATCCGCACCCTGATGCGCTCCACCTACGCATCGGCCATTCCGCTGGGCAAGGGCTCCTACGGCGTGGCACTGCTAAGCAAGCAGCGTCCGCTGAGCGTGAAGCGCATACCCATGCCCAGCCGCGATGAGGACCGCGTGCTGCTGGTGTGCGAGTTCAGCGACTGCGTAGTGGCCTGCACCCATCTCTCACTCTTGGAGGACGAGCACGCTGCCGCCGGCGACACCATACTGCGCGAGGCAGCGCGCTGGGACAAGCCCTTCATCATCATGGGCGACTGGAACAGCCATCCCGACTCACCGTTTCTCAAGCGCATGAAGGACCACTTCCACATGCTCAGCGATGCCAAGACACCCACCTACCCTGCCGACAAGCCCAACGAGTGTATCGACTACATAGCCGTGTACAAGGGCAACGGCCCGCAGGCAGCGGCTCGCGACAAAGTGTGGGTGATAGAAGACAGCGTCAGCTCTGACCACCGCCCCATCGTGGCAGACATCGTACTCAAGACGCCTGCCGACCGGCTGATGACCACCAAGCCCTACCTGCAAGACCCGCGCCCCACGGAGATGACCGTGATGTTCAACACCAACAGCGTGTGCCACACATGGGTGGAGCTTGGCGAGGACTCCGTCAACACGCGGCGCGTCCGCACCATGCTCGACGGTCAGGAGGTGTGCTATCGCCTCGACAACAAGATACACCTTACCGGCCTGCAGCCCGGACACCAATATTATTACCGCGTGTGCGCCGTGGGCCTCACCCACAAACGCTCCTACACCACGGTGCTCGGCGACACGGTGAAGACACGCTTCTACTCCTTCCGCACACCATCGGGTGAGAGCTCGAAAGACTTCACCGCCCTCGTCTTCAACGATCTGCACCAGGTAAAAGCCGTCTATGACACCCTGCTCACCCTCGTCAAGGACGTGGACTACGACTTCGTCATCTTCAACGGCGACTGCCTGCCCGAGCCCGTGGACTATGCTGAGGCCGCACGCATGATACACAACTGCGCCGACCCCATCAACGCAGCCGAGAAGCCCGTCTTCTTCATCCGCGGCAACCACGAGATACGCAATTTCTACTCCGCAGGCATGCACGACCTCATCGGCTACCGCGACGGACTGACCTATGGAGCCTTCACGTGGGGCCACACGCGATTCGTCTTCCTCGACGCAGGGGAGGACAAGCCCGACACCACCCCCGTGTATGCCGGGCTCAACGACTTCACACAGCTGCGCAACGACCAGGCAACATTTCTCAACAGCGAACTCAGGAGCAAGCACTTCCGCAAGGCAGCCCACCGCGTGCTCATCAGCCATATCCCCGTGTTTGGCAACGACGACAAATACCGCCCGGGGCTTGAGCAGTGGGGACCGCTGCTCAAGGACCAGCCATTCAACATAGCCTTCGGCGCCCACACCCACGACCTCATGTGGCATGCCAAGGGCGTGGACGGATGCCGTTTCCCCGTGCTCATCGGCGGAGGCCCCAGCGTCAAGAAATGCGCAGTCACTGTCCTCACCTGCCGCGACGGCAAGCTCCACGTCAAGACACTGACGCCCAAGGGCGTCTTCCTCGACCAGGA
>JAGCTG010000080.1 GCA_017963785.1 Bacteroidaceae bacterium
ATGACAACGAGGATTCATCACCGTGATGGTGTTCTCGGTGGAGAGACGCTTAATGGTGGCCGTGTCGAAGTGGTCGAAGTGCTCGTGGGTGACCAAAATGAGGTCAGCCTCAGGCATCGCGCTATAGTCCGTGGTGCGGTCGCCGAGTTTGGCCACAGGATCAACCTCTATCTCAAAACCGCCGCTCTGTATGCGAATGCTCGCATGCAAAAGGGGAGTGATAGTGGCAGTATAACCATCTGGAGTGTCAAAGGTGTCAACAGAGTCAACAGCCTCAACAGAGTCATCGGCCTCAACGGAGTTCACCCCTCTTTGACCACAAGCAGACAATGAAATGAAGGCGCACATACAAAATAAAATCTTTTTCATATCTATAATCATTTAACTCTTAAACCACTATTTCATTAAGGGGCTTGCGTGTCTTTTCTCTAAGCTCGTCGGCAGGGTACCCGATAGGTATGAGCACAGCGGCCTCCTCATTATCCCCAAGGCTGAATAGCTGGTGACACCGAGCAGCATCGAAATTGCATACCCAGCATGTGCCGAGTCCTTACTCTGTAGCTGCCAGGCAGAGGTGCTCTACGGCTATGGCGATGTCGATATCGCCATGATGTTTGCCGTCAGAGCGTACCCACTCCTCATTGTGTACAATGGAGGCAATGATAACAGCGGGGGCTGTGGCTATCCACTCACGGTTGTAGCATTGACAGATTTTCTGCAGTCCCTCAGTGTCGCTCACAATACGGAAGCGCCACGGTTGCCTGTTGACGGCAGAGGGTGCCATACGCACGCATTCCATCACATAGTCTATCTTCTCTTGTTCCACATTTGTGGGCTTATAGCTGCGACAGCTATAGCGTTGTTTTGCTAAATCCAAAAAACTCATATCATTTCACTTTTTACATCATACATCATCCATCACCCCCTCTTCCTTATTCTCCATTCGGCAGGATAGAGGTTATTGGCATGATTGCCTACATTATTGACGAACCCTAGGGGCAACCCATTGTAGCTAACCAGCACATAGCCTCGCGGAGCATCAATACGCAGAGCCTCATGGCGCAGATAACGCAGAGCATCGTCAAGTCCAAGTGCCACGGTAGGGTAGGCATCCTTTGCAAGCAGGCGACTCATGGCTAGAGCGTGGTGGGGTATCTGTTTCTTTCCTTTCTTCTCATAGAGAGCCACGCCCATATACAGAGGATAGAGCACCTTGGTGAGTTGTCTGACCACAGGCGCATGCGCAGCCTGAACAGCATACACCGTGTTGTCTATCTCAACTCTTGAACTCTTGAACTCTTGAACTTCTTGAACCCCTTGAACCTCTTGAACTCTTGAACTTCTTGAACTCCTTGCCTCTCCACCCCTCTTCCTCATCAAAGCAAGGAAAAAGCCCTCGCCGCGAGTCTTATGAGGCATGAAGCGATAGACCGGACCATTGAAGCCGCTGAGCAGACTGCCGGTGATATGCCAATCCTCCGCTACGGGGATTTCAACCAACTCGGCTCCGAGTGTGTCGCAGAAGTGTCGCACGTTCTCTTCATTCTCGTGCGTGTTATATGTGCACGTACTGTAAATAAGGTAGCCGCCACCCTTAAGCGCGGGCCACACGGTCTCCACTATGTCGCGCTGACGAATTGCGCACTCTTTCACATTGGCAGGACTCCACATGTCTATTGCGGCCTGTTCTTTGCGAAACATTCCTTCACCGGAGCACGGCGCATCCACCAGCACTACATCAAACATATCTCGCAACAGGCGGAAGTCGCGAGGATAATTACAGCTGACAAAGCAACCCTCGTGCCCCCACTTGATGATATTTTCTCTCAACACATTGGCACGAGCCTTTAAGGGCTCATTGCATACCAACAGCGCATCATCAGGCAGCAGCGAACGGAGTAGGGTGGACTTGCCACCCGGGGCTGCACACAAATCCAGCACAACCTTGGGCTCGCCACATTGCTTCAAGGCTTGCTCCACAAACATCGACGACGCCTCCTGCACATAGTAGGCTCCTGCATGAAAACAAGGGTCAAGGGTAAAGTCGGGCCGCTCGGCAAGGTAGTAGCCATGCGAGCACCATGGAACCTCCTCACTCTCGACTCTCGACTCTCGACTCTTGACTCTCACAGACACAACGGGCGGCTCATCCAGAGCTGCCTGCATCTGCTGCCACTCGGCTTCGCCGAGCAAAGTGCGCATCTGTTCGTCAAACTGTGGTGCACGCATTTCGCAGCGAAGATACAAAAAAATCACCACAATACCTAATTTCTCAAAAAAAATATATAACTTTGCAACACTATGAAACAATACCTTGACCTACTGAAACGTATTATGAACGAAGGCGTGCAGAAGCACGACCGCACCGGCACGGGCACCATCAGCGTATTCGGACACCAGATGCGCTTTGACCTCGCTGACGGATTTCCGCTGCTCACTACCAAGAAACTGCACCTCAAATCAATCATCTACGAACTGCTCTGGTTTCTCAGAGGTGACACCAACGCCCACTGGCTGCAAGAGCGCGGAGTGCGTATATGGAACGAGTGGGCCGACCCTGACGGCAACCTCGGTCATATCTACGGCTACCAGTGGCGCTCGTGGCCAGACTACAAAGGGGGGCATATCGACCAGATAGCAGAAGCAATAGAGCAGATAAAGAACACCCCCGACTCCCGACGCATCATCGTCAACGCATGGAACGTGGGCGACCTCGCCAATATGAACCTGCCGCCATGCCACATGTTCTTCCAGTTCTATGTGGCACAGGGCCGACTAAGCCTGCAGATGTATCAGCGAAGTGCCGACACCTTCCTCGGCGTGCCTTTCAATATTGCTTCCTACGCCCTGCTACTGCAGATGATGGCGCAGGTGTGCGGCCTCGAGCCTGGCGAGTTTATCCACACTCTCGGCGACACTCACATCTATACCAACCATCTCGAACAGGTCAAGCTGCAGCTCACACGCACACCGCGACCGCTGCCCAGGATGCTCATCAACCCCGACGTGAAATCAATCTTCGATTTCCAATACGACGACTTCCAGCTCGAGGGCTATGACCCCTGGCCACACATCCCTGGCAAAGTGTCAGTATAATCATCCATCATCCATCTCACATCTCACATCTCACATCTCATGACTCTTTCCATTATCGTAGCTATCGCCAAAAATTTCGCCATCGGCAAGAAAAACGAATTGCTTTATCATCTCCCCTCCGACATGAAGCGGTTTAAGCAGACCACTCTGGAGCACACCGTCATCATGGGTAAGAACACATTCGCTTCGTTCCCCAAGCGACCGCTGCCCAATCGACGCAACATAGTGCTCGCTCTGCCTCACGAGGTACCCGCCGACAAGGAGGGAGCCGTATGGGTTAACTCCCTGCAGCAAGCCTTCGACCTCTGCAAGGGCGAGGAGGAGGTGTTTATCATCGGCGGAGCGTATGTCTATAGCCAGACATTGCCCCTCGCTGACCGACTCTACCTCACCATCGTTGACGATGAGCCGGAAGGAGCCGACGCTTTCTTCCCCGTCATCGACTTCAGCCAGTGGCAGGAGACATTCCGCGAAGATCATCCTGCTGACGAGAAAAACGAGAAGCCGTTCAGCTTTGTCAACCTTGAGCGCAAACCGCAGCCGCAGCGTAAGACGAGGAAGCGTGCATAAGCCCCATGAAGCGAATACTCCTGTTTCTCCTTGTGCTGTGCCAATGGTCAATAGTCCATGGGCAATTGGACTCTTGCGTCTGCCTGTTCTTCGACCATTATCAGCGCGATTTCCGCACACCGCTGCCTGTAGCACTAGACCACACCGAGGTAAATGACGCAGACTCCATGCTTCTGGTCTATGCAAAGGAGGGGTTTGCCAGCCAGGTGTTTACTCCAGCAAAGGTAAAGGCGGCCTACGACCAACTACGCTCACAACTGCCGGAGCCCTACAACCGCTACAAACTCCAAATCTTTGGCTTCAACAGGGAAATATCTACTCTCATACCCAATATCTACCGCACAGATAAAGACAGCACCAGGCTTTGGCACTCAATAGCTAATAGTCAATCGTCAATGGTCGATGGTCAATCGTCAATCGTCAATGGTCAATGGTCAATGGACAATCGTCAATGGGTAGAAACTATCTCGCGCCCCTTCGTTCCCTTTGACGGTCTGCAAGGTTGCCATCTCACCGTGTGGCCAAGCCATGGCCGCTACTTCGACAACACCAAAAAGACATGGCGTTGGCAGCGACCCAATCTGTGGTGCACCACCGAAGACATGTTCACGCGCTCCATTGTGGTGCCCTTTCTGCTCCCAATGCTCGAGAGCGCTGGCGCCGTGGCCTACTGTCCGCGCGAGAGAGACTGGCACAGCGAGGAGTGGATAGAGGAGTCGGTGATTGGCGATTCACGTTTTATGCCCGACATCTACGACGAAGACGACTATGCCGTGTATGTGCGCTACCCCGTGGCTGACAATGCTGCGACCGATGCCGTATATACCATCCGCCACGGCGGCGTAGCTACCCAGGTAAGGGTAAACCAGCAGATGGGCGGCGGCACATGGGTATATCTCGGCACCTTCCATTTTACAGAAGGGCGCGGCATGCATAACTCAATAAGCCTTAGTGATATATCAAATCATAATGGAGTAGTACTTGAGAGCGAGGTGCGCATCGGCGGTGGCATGGGCAGCATCGAGAGAGGCGGCAAACTAAGTGGCATGCCACGCTTCCTTGAAGGCTCCCGCTACTGGGCTGAATACGCGGGTTTCCCACAGCATGTTTACGACACCAAAGACGGCAACAATGACTATGCCGACGACATCAATGTGCGCTCCAACGTACTTAACTACCTGGCAGGCGGCTCCGTCTATATGCCAGACACTACGGGCATGCGTGTACCCTTCGAACTGAGCCTCGCCTTCCATAGCGACGCTGGGTGGTTTAAGGAAAACAAACCCTATGGCACATTGACCATCTACACCATCAACGGCGACAATGGCTCCGACACCTTGCGCTCAGGACTCAGCCGTATGGCCAACTCCGACCTCGCTTGTATTGTGCAAGACGATATCTGCCGCGACCTTAGTGCGGCCCTCGGTCAGACATGGCCTCACCGCGAAATATACAACCGCAACTATAGCGAGAGCCGCAAGCCGGAGGTGCCGTCTATCATACTGGAGAGTATGTCGCACCAGAACTTCCAGGACATGCTCTATGCTCACGACCCCAACTTCAAGATGCTCTTCGCTCGCAGCGTCTATAAGGCTATCGTACGCTTTATAGCCACCCAGCACTCCCGCGACTACACCATACAGCCATTGCCTGTCACTCACTTCAAAGCCGAAGCATGCGACAGCGTGGTGCGCCTCAGCTGGAAGGCGCAGACCGACTCTCTGGAGCCTACCGCAGAACCAAAAGGATTCATTGTATATACCGCCAAAGAAGGCTGCGATTTTGACAACGGACAAATCATGGAGCCGCAAGAACAAAGCGATAATGGTCAATGGTCAATGGTCAATGGTCAATATTCAATAATCCTCCCAGTGGAGAAGGACAAAATTTATCGCTTCCGCGTCACAGCCTATAACAGTGGTGGCGAAAGCTGGCCCAGCGAGACACTGGCGGCTCTCTGCGCAAGCGAACAAGAGGAGAAGATACTGGTGGTCAATGGCTTTACCCGCCTCAGCTCACCTGCCATCATAAGCACTACGGAGCGCCTCGGCTTCGATATCAACAGCGATATTGGCGTACCCTACATCAATACCGCAGAGTACTGCGGTGCACAGCAGGGATTCAACCGCAACAACATAGGCAGCGAGGCAAAGGATGGTCTCGGCTTCAGCGGCTCAGAACTGGAGGGCACGGTGATAGCGGGCAACAATTTTGATTACCCGTATATACACGCCCAGGCCTTGCGTAGCGACCAGCACACCCGCAGCATCTCCTCCTGCTCAATGGAAGCCCTGCTCGATAGCTCCCAATGCTCAATGCTCAATGCTAAAAGTTCCATGCTCGACCTTATTTTCGGTCTGCAAAAGGACTGCGGCAACAGCAGCATCGTCTCTTACAAGACTCTCACGCCCGCGCTGCAGCAGGCGCTCGACGCTTATCTGGCCAGTGGTGGCTGTGTGCTGATATCGGGCAGCTATGTGGGCAGCGATATGCAGGGCAGCGACGAACGCGACTACACAGCGCGCACCCTCGGATATGTGGGCCACAAGTCAACCCGCGACCACAAACTGCACCTTGGCAATACTCGCTTCTCTCTGGTCCACGAGTGGAATCCTTATCGTTATGCTGCTCACCATGTTGATGTGTTGCAGACAGCGGGATATGGCGAACCGTTTATCTCTTACCACAATGGTGACTGCGCGGCTGTGGCTACCTCCAACACCATTGTCATGGGCTTCCCCTTTGAAGCTATAAGCGATGCCTACGACCGCCAAACCGTTATGAACCGCGTAGTCCAGAAACTGCTGTATAAGTTCTAAAACATTATGAGCGAGCCCGTTTCCGAACTCGCCCATTTAAGCTATTAAGCTATCTAAGCTACCTAAGCCATTAAGCCAATTATCGTTTTCGTTTAAGCAGCACCTTCCGCCCATTGATGATATACACTCCGTCGGGCAGGTCGGTAAACTCAGTCGCCTGACTGCGCACCTTCACTCCATCCACGGTATATACATCCACGGGCTTGGCTGTGGTCACAGCACGCACGCCGCTTATTACCTGTATGCTTAGCGTACCGTTCACATAGGTGAAGTCGTAGTTCTCGGCCTCACCACCGCTTACGATGATGTCATAGTCACCAAGGTCGCTATAGTAGCCTGCCTCTGTGGTGGCCACGGGCACCTTGATGAGCACGGTGCTGTCCTCGTTGTTCTTGAAGCCGTCGTAGTGTATCACAAACTCGGGGTTCTCCTCCAGCTCGTCGCGCACTACGTCCTCCACACTTACGGTCAGCATCGCCTTGGTCACAGTCAGCGTACCATTGACATAGCTGTCGTTGTGGTTGGCCACGGCTCCCTTGCGAATAACGATGGGGTAGGTGCCCACAGGCGACAATACCGTAGCCTCGCACTCTATCTCGGGCTCACCAATCACGTCAGCACCCGTGGCGCTGAAGCCAAAGTCTGGATTGTCGTCTCCATACTCGCGCTCATAGTTGAGTGCACTCACCACAATAGGCTTCGATACAAGCACGCTGCCTGCCTCTCCCTCGCTCACTCCGTAGGCCAGCACATACACCTTGTCGGTCTGTGCCTGCATAGCCAGCATCTGCACATCGTCAGTCTGCACTATCTCCGGATTGAGAGGAGCGCCGTTGGCGTCGTAGAAGTCCATGCTTACCCCTTCGCCGTTCACTATCCAGTAGAGCGAGTCGCCCACAGCTGTCTCGAAGCAGTAGCCCTGCACCTCGCCCTCACGGAGCTCGGGCAGCACATTGGCCTGCTCGTTGCTGATAGTCTGCATCTTCGGGTCAACGCTGAGGGTGATGCCCTTGAGCGTATCTACTATTGCCTCCGAGCCGGTGCCGCTGGCGTTAAACACCTGTACACCCAGGGTTATCGTGTCGGTCGTCAGCACGCGCTGTGTGGCGACGTCGAAAGTGTAGTCGGGCTGTATCTTGTGAGGCGTGAGCCCCTCAAGGTCTATGGTCAGCGTGGCGTCAAACTTGTCGGTAAGCCTGTGGTTCATGTCGTTGCGCAGGCTGTCGTTAAACCAATAGCCGTAGCGGGCCAGCAGCGGTCTCTCTTCTTCTGCAACGATGAAGATATGCTTATACACGGCGCTCACTTGCTTTGCTTCGTCCAGGGTGCGCACATAGAAGTTGTGCATGCCGCGGCGCAGCTTGGCTATATCGATGTCGAGGTTCAGCACTCCATCGGTGAGCGTGCTGCTCTGGCGCTGATCAAAGTCGTTGTCTATCCAATACTCACACGCGGTGAGGGCATTGTCGCCACCGCCGCTGTGGCCTGTCACCATGAAGTATTTCATCAGCACGGAGCTCTCCTTGCCCACCTTGTCGCTGACGCGCATGGCTATGTTGTGAATACCCACCTTGAGACTGGAGATATCGAGGTCCAGGTCAACGATGCCGCCATCGCCTACGCTACCGCTGATGCGATTCTTAAAGTCGCGGTCAAGCCAGTACTCGTAGTTCATCAGACCGTTATCGGTGCCCTCTATCACGGGCAGCACCATGAAATACTTCGTCAGCACCGAACCGCTTTGGCCTATCGCATCATTCACACGCATGGCTATGTTGTGCACTCCCACATTGAGGCTCTTGAGGTCAAGGTCCAGATGGGCCGTGCCGCTCTTGCTTAGCACACCGCTGACGCGCTTGTCAAAGTTGCGGTCCAGCCAGTACTCGTAGTTCACCAAGCCGTTGGCACCACTCTCTATCACGGGCAGCACTATGAAATACTTTGTCAGCACGGAGCTTATGGCTCCCTCGCCGTCAAACACGCGTATGCCAATGCTGTGCAGGCCAACATCGAGGGGCGCGAGGTCTATCTCCGCGTTCACCTGCCCGTCGGTCACACTCACCGTTGTGCGGTCGTCAAATTGCCAGTCGAGCCAGTACTCACATTTGGTGACGGTATTTTGAGCCGTCAGTATCAAGCAACACAGCAGCGCCAGCAAGAAAGAATAAATCCTTTTCATACTCTTGTGGCTATTGCGTGATTACTCCATTGGGCGGGCCTCAGCCTTGATATTCACCTTCAGCTTGCCAGGCTCTGCCTTGGTGTCAACTGATGTCTCGATAATGCGCGGCAGGGTAGGGATGGGATTCCAAGGATATATGCCACCAGTCGGACCGCAGGGGTTACCGTCGGTGCCTACATATACAGTCGGCTCCTTCAGTTCCCAGTTGCGCGGCTTGCCGGCAGCATCGGTATAATCGAGATTTCCCTGTCCGTCAGCAAAGATGTTAGCCCAGTCGCTTCCCCATGTGCTGGCGTAGTAGTTGTTGGCATACGTGTTGTTCTGGTTGTTCTCTATACAGCCTTGCCAGCCAACATTGTTGTAGCACGTCGAACCGGCACCTAAAGAACCGCTTCGATAGCCGCCACCGTAGTAGTTGCTGGTAATAAGGTTGTTTCGGTAGAGAGCTGCACTATATACACAATCATCGTGAGTTATCACACAGTTAGCTACAAGCACATCACTACCGGTCTCAAAACTGGAGACCCTAGGAAGCCAACAGTTGGAAATCACAAAACCTGTGCCTACTTGGCTTTCTCCATAGACACCACCGGTGCAATAGCATTGGCGGATGATGGTGTTATCTGATGGAGCACCTTGATTAAAAGTACCGAATCTGCACTTCACAACCTCCGTACCAGATATAATGGGAGTACCGGCAAGATACATGGGGTCTGTGAAATAGATACCTTCCAGATGAACATCATTAGGAGTAAACTCATCGCTTGACTTGATAGTCAACTTGCCCAATACGCGAGTTTCACTCAAACCAGTCAGAGTATCAGGCTGGAAACCTGCACCATACACCTTCACACTCTTCTGCACAGTCCCAGGCGATGAGAACGCACCAGGACTCAGCACAATGGTGCTGCCCGTCTGCTCGGCGGAGTCAACCGCTGTCGCGAAGGAACTGTATCCGTAGAACACCTGCGTCTTGTCGCCAGTAATAAGCGTGGCGCTCACAACGTCGGTAATCTGGGCACTGGCGGTCACATACCCTGCCAATGCAAGAAGCGAAAGTAAGATTTTTTTCATAATGATAAAGATTTAAAAATTAGTAAGGTTTTATTAAATATTCAATGCTGAAAGCATCGCGAGCGGCTCGTCGGCTGTCAGCAGAGCTGGTGCCGACTTCTAGGAGCCGCGAGAGCGAAGCGGCAATGTTCTATCGACAATAGTAAATTGTCTTGCAGGGCGAAGATACCACTATTTTCCGAACAGACAAATTTTTAGTATGCAATTTCTATCTTTTACAACAAAAATGAGCGAGTCCGTTTCCGAACTCGCTCATAGTTTTCGTTATCGTTATCGTTATCGTTCCTAGAACCACTTCACATAGCAGAAGTCCTGGCGGTGGGGCAGAGCCTTGCACTTGGGGAAGATGCGATATGCTACCTTGAAGCTGCCGGCACGGTCAATGATATCGGTCAGTTCATACACCGTCACATTGCCTTCGTGCTCCACTACGTTGAAGGGAATCACATTATACACATATTCCTTGCCTTCGCTGTCGGTGGCCACAACAACCATCTCCACACCGATGGAGTCTTCCAGACCTGCTGTGTTTATCTTCACGCGCAAGGTATGGGCTGTGCCGCTGGTGATGACATCGGCATTGCCGCCGTGGGTGGCGAAGAAACTAACCACCTTGATATCATCCCACTTGGCTGCCACCTGCTCCTTCCACGCTGCTATCTCCTTAGCCTTGGCGTTGTCGTTGGCGCTGAGCTCATGGTAGCGCTGGCCGAGGGCGTTGTAGAACTTGGCGTAGTAGTCGTCAAGCTGACGCTTCATGGTGTAGTGGGGTGCTATCTGTGCAATAGAGTTCTTGATGCAGCGTATCCACTGGGGCGAGTAGCCACGGTTGTTGCGGCTGTAATACATCGGTATTATCTCGCGCTCAAGCAGACTGTAGATCGTCGATGCATCGAGCTGATCCTGATGCTCCTGGTTCTGATAGGTGCGCTTATCGGTGAGTGCCCATCCGGCTCCCTCGCGGTAACCCTCAAGCCACCATCCGTCAAGCACACTCAGATTGAGCAGTCCGTTCATCAGAGCCTTCTCACCGCTGGTGCCACTGGCCTCAAGCGGACGGGTGGGGGTGTTCATCCATACATCCACACCTGAGATAAGGCGGCGACTGAGATGCATGTCGTAGTTCTCAAGGAAGAGTATCTTGCCGAGGAACTCGGG
>JAGCTG010000081.1 GCA_017963785.1 Bacteroidaceae bacterium
CGATGAGTTCTATACACAATACTCCGACATCCAGAAGGAGATAAACGCCTATCTGGAATATGACCCTAATGTGTTTCGCGGTAAGACGGTGTTATTGCCTTGCGATGACCCCGAATGGAGCAACTTTACGAAGTTCTTTGCGCAGAACTTTGAAGCATTTGGCATGAAAAAGCTTATCAGTACAAGCTATGCCGTTGAATCAAAGAAGATAAAGGATTGGCAACCGACACTCTTTGAAACAGACAGTCCATACTACGATGCAGACAAGAGCCGAACAAATGGCAAGATATTCATCTTGGATGAAGACATAAACGGTGATGGGCGTTTCAATATCAACGATTTGCAATGGTCGTATCTTGAAGGAGATGGTGACTTCCGTAGCGATGAAGTAAAGGCATTGCGCGATGAAGCAGACATCATTGTAACTAATCCTCCTTTCTCGCTTTTCCGTGAGTTTATGGCATGGATGATGGAAGCAGGAAAGCAATTCTCGGTAATTGGCAACATGAATGCCATCACTTACAAAGAAGTATTCCCACTTATAAGGGATAATAAACTTTGGTATGGTCCTTCAATATCAAGTGGCGACAGAGAGTTTATGGTTCCAGAATCTTATCCTATTGAAGCCGCAGGATGGCGTATTGATGAAAAGGGCAAGAAATATATTAGGGTTAAAGGAGTTAGATGGTTTACCAATCTTGACCATGGTCGCAGACATGAGCCTCTTCCTCTTCTAACTATGGAAGACAATATTATCTATTCAAAACACAAGGAAATAAAAGGAAAGCAATATGTGCATTACGAAAATTATGATGCAATAGACGTTCCATATTCGGATGCAATCCCTTCGGACTATGAAGGTCTGATGGGAGTCCCTATATCTTTCCTTGATAAGTATTGCCCAGAACAATTTGAGATAATAGGTCAGACACAAGGAGATTCCGGTAAAGAACTCGGTCTAAAGCCTTATCCTCGTGAACTAAAGAAGTTAAATCCAAGCCTACGTGATGGGCAACTATATTACATAGATGAAAATGGCATACCTCAAAAGCCATACGCAAGAATATTAATCCGCAAAAAACAATAGCTATGCAAACGACATTATTAACCGAACTTACGGTCAAAGAGATTTGTGAGGGCTTTGTTTACAATCAGTTGGAAGGCAAAGGCTTGTTTGGGTGGTCTGGCAAACTGACTATCCAACCAGAGTATCAGCGTAATTACCTCTATGCAGAAAACGAAGGCAAGAAAGAAATGGCTGTCATAGATAGTATGCTGAAAGGTTATCCTATTGGCCTCATCTATTTCAATGAACCAGAAGAAGGCAAGTATGAAATTCTGGACGGTCAACAGCGCATAACAAGTATCGGACGTTTCGTCACAGGTAAGTTTGCCATTAAGGACAAATTCGGCATGGAGCAATACTTTACTGGTCTGACCAAAGAGGAACAGGAAAAGATAAACTCCTATAGATTGCTTGTCTATGTTTGCAATGGTACGGAAAAGGAAATCAAAGAATGGTTTGAAACCATCAACATTGCTGGTGTGCCATTGAACAAGCAGGAACTTCTCAATGCCACGTATAGCGGCCCATTTGTGACAGAAGCCAAGAAAGTATATAGCAACTCTCGTAGCCCGCAATTGCAGAAGTGGGGAAGTTATATTAAAGGCAATGCCAACCGTCAGGACATTCTTCATGCTGCGCTTGCATGGGTGGCAAAAGGAGAAGAAAACGTTGGCGGCTACATGAGCCAGCACCGCTATGAGAATAGCATCGAGGAACTACAGACTTATTTCGACACAGTGATAGAATGGGCTAAAACATTGTTCGGAGAGACAAAAGATGAAATGAGAGGTTTGGAATGGGGAGCCTTTTATGAGAAGTATCACTCTAATTCATACAACCCTGCCAAGTTGCAGCAGAGAGTAAACGAACTATATGCTGACGAATATGTGACAAACAAGCGCGGTATCTTTGAGTATGTACTCGGTGGTGAAATAGACCAATGCCTGCTTAACATCCGTATCTTTGAGGATAGCGTAAAGAAAACTGTGTACGCCCGTCAGACAAACGAGGCCAAAGAGCAAGGTGTTAGTAATTGTCCAGAGTGCGCTAAAGGACATGAGAACGTGCGCACCAAGATTTATAAGTTTAACGAAATGGATGCCGACCATGTGACTGCATGGAGCAAGGGCGGCAGTACCGACATTGCAAATTGCCAAATGCTTTGTAAGACACATAACAGGGCGAAAGGAAATAGATAGAATATGGGTATATATGTAGATAAGGCCAATAATATTGTGGAAGAGTTATTGAAAGTAATTCCTATTTCTTTCTTTACATCCGAGGAGTTTCAGAAAGGATGTCAAGAAAAGGGTTATTCTCAACGTTGGTATATGTGTTCTACAAGTGCTTCTTTATCTGGTGGCAATATGTTTGCATCAAGTAAAGAAAAGACGGAGATTGCTTTGGAGAATATGTGCAAGCAACTTTATAAAAATAGTGAACGCACATTATTCAAGTTTATCTCGTTCATAATTGATAGTTTTTGCACAAGCAACAAAACATCATTGAACTTGAAAGGTCTTAAAGAAGAATTGTTTTTAATAGGCATAGCAAAGTTTAATGATATAGACAAATGGGATAACTCGAAATCCAATATACTGACAACTCAATCCGAGATACCTCATGTTTTACCTATAGTTTCAACAAAAATAACAGATTCACGTAAAATGGGAAATAATCATTCTGTCAAGAAACAAGTCTTTATTGTACATGGCCACGATGATTTATTGAAAACTAAAGTCGAAAATGTTTTAAGAAAATTAGGATTAAAACCTATTGTTTTGGCCCAAGAGCCCAATGAAGGTGATACAATAATAGAAAAATTTGAAAGAAATAGTTCAAAAGCAGATTATGCTATCATTCTATTGACAGCTGACGATAAAGGTAAACCTAAAAATGATAAAAGATATAAATTTAGAGCAAGACAAAATGTTATTTATGAAATGGGATACTTTAGAGCCAAATTAGGGAAAAAGAATTTATGCTATATGTATGAAGAGGAAATAGAACTTCCAAGTGATATTAATGGAATTGGTTATGTCACTGTGAAAAATGACGATAAGTGGCAATTTGAGTTGGTAAAAGAATTGCAAAGTAGCGGTTTTGATATTTCTGCTGACAGTTTATTAAAAACGGAATGAGTTCTATGGATTACGGAATAGTTTATCTTTTAACCAATCCTGTAATGCCTGGCCTTGTAAAGATCGGCATGACGACACAGGAAGATATAGACAAGAGGATGAAGGAACTCTATACGACGGGCGTTCCCGTTCCCTTTGAGTGTCAGTTCGCTTGCAAAGTGAAGAAAGGCGACTGCGCCAAGATTGAGAAAGCCCTGCACACGGCCTTTGCTCCGCAGCGCATAAATGCCAACCGGGAGTTCTTCCGAATTCAGGTGGAACAAGCAAAGGCCATTCTTGAACTGTTCCATCACACTGATGTGACGGAAGAAGTGAGCGACGAGATACAGAACGATTTGACCGATGACGATAAGGCGGCATCGGCAAAAGCCCAGGTACACCGTCCTCCGCTCAACTTCTACGAAATGGGGATGCAGAAAGGCGATGTGCTGATATGGAAAGACGACCCTACGGTTTCAGTAACGATTATCTCGGAACGTAAAATCAGCTATGAGGGCGAGGAAACTTCCATCAGTGCGCTCTCTGCAAAGCTGAAAGGCTATAAGGTCAAGCACATTGCCCCAGGTGCCCACTGGCTCTATAAAGAGAAACTTCTGAGCGACATCTACGACGAAACATATCCTTTTGAAGATTAACTACTGAAAAGAGAAAAGTGAGATAAAACTCTAGGAATATTCTCTTGCCTTTGCTTGCCCGTGCGCTGTCGCACGGGTATTTTTATAAGGTGAAAACAGGCTTTTCAAAAAAATATTTGAAAAAGTGCAAAAATGTTGGCTAAGCATGAGGGGGAAATGAAAACTTTTTCGTAACTTTGCGCGGAAGATTGGGTAATTGTGCCCAAGTGACAAGAAATAGGTAATCGATATAATAATTTCTAAAACATAAACACATGAAAAAGTACAATTTCAATGCGGGCCCGTCGATTCTGCCCCGCGAAGTGATTGAGGCAACTGCTGCTGCCTGTTTGGATTTTAACGGCATCGGTCTCTCGCTGATGGAGATCAGCCATCGTTCGAAAGATTTCCAGCCTGTGATGGATGAGGCTGAGGCTATGATGAAGGAGCTTCTCGATATCCCCGAGGGCTACAAGGTGCTGTTCCTCGGTGGCGGTGCAAGCCTCGAGTTCTGCATGATTCCCTACAACTTCCTTGAGAAGAAGGCTGCCTATCTCAACACCGGCGTGTGGAGCAAGAAGGCTATCAAGGAGGCTAAGCTCTTTGGCGAAGTAGTGGAGGTGGCTTCCTCTGCCGACAAGAACTTCACCTACATCCCTAAGGGATGGACAATCCCCACTGACTGCGATTATTTCCACATCACTACCAACAACACTATCTACGGTACCGAGATCCGCGAGGACTTCGACTCTCCCATCCCGATGATTGCCGATATGAGTTCCGATATCCTGAGCCGCCCCATCGACGTGAGCAAGTATGTCTGCATCTATGGTGGTGCGCAGAAGAATATCTCCATGGCCGGTGTTACCTTCGTAATTATCAAGGAGGATGCTCTGGGCAAGGTTAGCCGCGCTATCCCCACGATGCTTGACTATCGCACCCATATCGAGAAGGGCTCTATGTTTAACACCCCGCCCGTAGTGCCCGTGTACAGTGCACTGCAGACCATGAAGTGGGTTAAGGCCCAGGGCGGTGTGAAGGAGATGGAGCGCCGCGCTCTGCAGAGAGCCAAGATTGTTTATGACGAGATTGACCGCAACAAGCTGTTCGTAGGCACCGTGGAGCCTGACGCTCGTTCGGTGATGAACCTCTGCTTCGTAATGAAGGACGAGTATAAGGAGCTGGAGGCTGAGTTCATGGCCTTCGCTACCGAGAAGGGTATGGTTGGCGTGAAGGGTCACCGCTCAGTGGGCGGCTTCCGCGCTAGCTGCTACAACGCTATGAGCATCGAAGGATGCGAGGCTCTCGTAGCATGCATGAAGGAGTTTGAGAAACTGCACTAGGCAGTTTCCAAACTCAGAGAACAGTTAACAGCGAACAGAGAACAGTTAATGTAGAGAATAGTTAATAGAGAACAGCTAACAGATATAGATATGAGCGTCTTGCAGGAGAAAAGTGAGAACTTCGCCGTTCGTGTTGTCAACTTATATAAATTTCTTGTAAAGAAGCAGGAATTTGAAATAAGCAAGCAACTTAAACGCTCCGGCACCAGTGTAGGCGCAAATATCACGGAAGCACTGTTTGGTAGCAGCAAGAAAGACTATCTCGCCAAGATGTATATCGCATTTAAGGAATGTAATGAGACTATGTACTGGCTGAGAGTTCTTCACAGGACAGATTATCTTAATGACTCTGAGTACAATTCCATATATGGCGATTGTAGGGAACTGGTTAAGATGCTTGCTTCCACGATTAAAACGACCAAAGAAAACCTTAATTAGTTTTTCTCTTTTCTCTTTTAGTTTTTATCTAATTTTTTGAAGTATGAAAAAAGTTTTAGTTGCAACAGAGAAGCCTTTCGCTCCAGTGGCAGTGAAAGGAATAAAGGAAGTAGTGGAGAATGCAGGCTATGAGCTCGCTCTCCTGGAGAAATATACTGAGAAGAAGGAGTTGCTGGACGCAGTGGCCGATGCTGACGCACTGATTATCCGTAGTGACAAGGTTGATGCCGAAGTACTCGACGCTGCCAAGCAGCTTAAGATTGTGGTTCGCGCAGGTGCAGGTTATGACAATATTGACCTTGCTGCCGCTACTGCTCATAATGTAGTGGCCATGAACACTCCGGGCCAGAACGCCAATGCTGTGGCTGAGCTGGTGATGGGTATGCTGGTGTATGCCGTGCGCAATTTCTACAATGGCAAGGCTGGCACCGAGCTCCTAGGCAAGAAGTTGGGTATCCTCGCTTTCGGCAACGTGGGTCGCAATGTGGCTCGTATTGCCAAGGGTTTCGGGATGGAAATCCTGGCCTATGATGCCTACTGCCCCGCAGAGGCTATCGAGGCTGCCGGCGTTAAGGCTGTGGGTAGCACCGCTGAACTCTTTGAGCAGAGCGATATCGTGAGCCTCCACATTCCTGCCACTCCTGAGACCAAGCAGAGCATCAACGGCGAGCTGGTTGGCAAACTGCCCCAGGGCGGCATCCTTATCAACACTGCCCGCAAGGAGGTGATTGACGAGGCTTCGCTGCTCAAGCTGATGGAGGAGCGCACCGACCTCAAGTATATTGCCGACATCAAGCCCGATGCTGACGCTGAGTTCGCAGAGAAGTTTGCAGACCGCTACTTTGCCACTCCCAAGAAAATGGGTGCACAGACTGCTGAGGCCAATATTAACGCAGGTCTTGCAGCAGCCAACCAAATCGTTGGTTTCTTCAAGGAAGGTATCACCAAGTTCCAAGTAAACAAGTAATAGATGGCAACAATCAAACCTTTTCGCGGCATACGTCCGCCCAAAGAGTATGTAGAGGAAGTGGAGAGCCGCCCCTACGATGTGCTGGACTCTGAGGAGGCTCGCGCTGAGGCCGGCGACAACGAGAAATCGCTCTACCATATCATCAAGCCGGAGATTAACTTTCCCGTCGGCACCTCAGAGTATGCCCCCAAGGTGTATGAGAGTGCAGCAGAGCATTTCAAGATGTTTCAGGAGAAGGGCTGGCTCAAGCAGGACGCTGAGGAAAACTACTACCTCTATGCCCAAACCATGCAGGGCAAGACTCAGTATGGCCTAGTGGTGTGCGCCTATGTGGCCGACTACCTCAACGGCGTAATCAAGAAGCATGAGCTGACCCGCAAGGACAAAGAGGAGGACCGCATGAAGCATGTGCGCGTGAACAACGCCAACATGGAACCCGTGTTCTTTGCCTATCCTGACAATGAGGTGCTGCTGGCTATCATTGACAAATATGCCAAGACCACTCCTGAGTACGACTTCATAGCCCCGATTGACGGCTTCGGCCATAAGCTATGGGTAATCTCCGACAAGGAGGACATTCAGGCTATTACCGATGAGTTTGCCCGCATACCGAGTCTCTATATTGCTGACGGTCATCATCGCTCGGCTGCCGCAGCTCTTGTGGGCGCAGAGAAGGCAGCGCAGAATCCCAATACAACGGGCAAGGAGGAGTACAACTATTTTATGGCCGTATGTTTCCCTGCCAGTCAGTTGACAATCCTCGACTATAATCGAGTGGTCAAAGATCTCAACGGCAAGACTCCCGAAGAGTTCCTCAAGGCTCTGACCGATGATTTCACCGTGGAGGCTAAGGGCGCTGATATCTACAAGCCGCAGCAGCTACATGAGTTCTCGCTCTATCTAGAGGGGCAGTGGTATAGCCTTAAGGCTAAGCCCGGCACCTTTGATGACAGCGATCCTATCGGCGTGCTCGACGTGGACATCTCCTCCCGTCTTATTCTCGATAAGCAGCTTGGCATCACCGACCTGCGCACGAGCAACCGCATAGACTTTGTGGGCGGACTGCGTGGTCTGGCTGAGTTGAAGCGTCGCGTTGACAGTGGCGAGATGAAGATGGCGTTGGCCCTCTATCCTGTGACTATGCAGCAGATTATGGATATTGCCGACAGCGGCAAGATTATGCCGCCCAAGGCCACATGGTTTGAGCCGAAGCTACGCAGTGGCTTGGTAATCCACAGTCTGGACTAAGACAAACAGATCAGAGATTAGGAGTGCAATGGCATTCCTAATCTCTTTAATGGCAAAACGATGCAGAAGATAGATATCGTACGTTGGGGCTTTATCGGTTGCGGCGAAGTGACTGAGCGAAAGAGTGGGCCGGCCTTTAAGTTGGTGGACGGTTCGGAAGTGGTGGCCGTGATGAGCCGTACCCTTGACAAGGTGCGCTCTTACGCTGAGCGTCACGGAGTGAGCAAATACTACACAGATGCCTCAGAGCTTATTAATGACCCCAAAGTGAATGCGGTGTATATAGCTACGCCGCCATCTACCCATGCTACCTATGCCATCATGGCCCTCAAGGCCGGTAAGCCTACGTATGTGGAGAAGCCGCTCTGCTCCAATTATCAGGACTGCAATCGTATAAACCGTATCTCTCAGCAGATGGGCGTGCCATGCTTTGCTGCATACTATCGTCGTGAGTTACCATATTTTCAGAAGGTAAAGCAGCTGATAGAGGAAGGCGCTGTGGGTGAGGTTATCAATGTGCAGATTCGATTTTCTGTTCCGCCACGCGACCTTGACTATAATAGTCATGACCTGCCGTGGCGTGTGTTGCCTGATATTGCCGGCGGTGGTTACTTCTATGACTTGGCTCCCCATCAGATAGACCTCTTGCAATGTATTTTCGGTCCTATCACCGAAGCAAAGGGTTATTGCTCCAATCGCGGTGGGCTGTATAAGTCGGAGGATACGGTGAGTGCTTGTTTCAAGTTTGCCAACGGCCTGCCAGGTTCAGGGTCATGGTGTTTTGTGGGCCATGACTCGGCCAAGGAGGACCGCATTGAGATTATCGGCAATAGAGGCAGCCTGCATTTTTCTGTGTTCAATTACGACCCGATAACCTTGTTTAACGAAGATGGCAACCAGACATTTGTGGTGGATAACCCGCCGTATGTGCAGTTGCCGCTTATCAAGCAGGTTGTGGAACATCTTCAGCAAAAGGCTATCTGCACATGCGACTCAGTTAGTGCCACATCTGTTAACTGGGTTATGGACCGTATACTTGGAAAATTCTGAATCTATTATTGTCTATGCGCAGGTGTCTGTATATTATGTTATTGCTTTTTGGGGTGTGCATTGGGGCAGATGCCTATGATGGCTATGACAGTACGGAGATTCGCGCAGAGGCAACGGAGACGGTTGCTCCCGATACGGTGGTGCGGAATGATGCGCCTAAGAAACGATTCTTTCTGCTTCGTCTGCTGGACAAGGCGCTGGCTGTTGACACCAATTATATCGAGCAGTCCAAGTATAATATCACGCTGATGACAGAGGCAGATTGGCGTTTCAAATATATCTGGTTGCGCGGCTCGGATGATGAGGGCCATCATCAAACTTTGTACTTCCATCCTCATTCGCAGGTTACCATTGGCCCATATGTGGGTTATAGTTTGTTGTTTCTCGGTTGGACTGTGGATATTGGCTCCAGATTGACGACCAATAACTCCAATATTTACCTCTCGCTTTATGCTCCGATGTTTGGCATCGATTATTATTATGAGAATGATATAAATGGTTATAGTATCTCGCGCTTGTCAGGCTTCAGCGACGACGTTAGGGAGCGCAGTGTGGGACTCGAGTTTCCGGGGCTGTCCACAAATATGAAATACATACACCTATATTATATATTTAATCATCGCCGTTTTTCCTATCGTGCCGCTTACAGTCAGTCAACAGTTCAGCGTCGCAGCAGAGGTGCATTTATTCTTGGTTACACCTATTCGCGCCAACAAACGAATTTTGACTACAACCTTCTGCCAGCGCCTTTCTATGATGACAACGGAGATTTGATAATAAATGAAGCACTCAAGGTCAAGCGCGCTCGCTACACCAATCATTCCATATCACTTGGCTACACATATAATTGGGTGTTTGCCCGCAACTGGCTCTTTAATGTGTCCACATCGCCTGCCATAGGCTATAACTTCACGAAGGGAGAGAAAATGACGAGCGATAAGTTATATAAACTTAGAAACCTTAACTTTGACTTCATTGGCAAACTGGCTTTGGTATGGAACAACAACTTTATGTTTGCAGGTGGTTCTTTTACAGCTCACACCTATGCTTACAGGAAGTCAACCTTCTCCTGCCAGAATGCCTTGCTCTCTGCCCAACTCTATATGGGCATCAATCTATGGAAGAAAAAGAAATAGCAATATTAGATATCTGAATTTTGAAATGTACTAAAGAAATATAATTATGAACGAAATCCAATTAAAGTATGGGTGTAATCCCAATCAGAAACCTTCGCGAATCTTCATGCGAGAGGGCGAGTTGCCCGTTACGGTGCTTAATGGGCGTCCGGGGTATATCAATTTTCTTGATGCGCTTAATAGCTGGCAACTCGTAAAAGAGCTGAAAGCTGCTACAGGTGTGCCTTCTGCAGCCAGTTTTAAGCATGTCAGCCCTGCAGGTGCAGCCATTGGCTTGCCGCTGAGCGATGTGCTGAAGAGAATCTATTTCGTTGATGATGTAGATTTTGAGCTTACCCCGATAGCTTGTGCATACGCCAGAGCCCGCGGCGCAGACCGCATGTCCAGCTATGGCGACTTTATTGCTCTCAGCGACACATGCGACAAGGCGACTGCTTTGCTCATTAAGCGTGAGGTGTCGGATGGTGTAATAGCTCCTTCGTTCACCGACGAGGCACTCCAGATACTGCGTGAAAAGCGCAAGGGCACCTACAATGTCATACAGGTAGATCCTGCTTATACACCTGAGCCCATTGAGCAGAAGCAGGTGTTTGGCATAACCTTTGAACAGGGTCGCAATGAGATAGACCTGACCTCTGATAGCCTTTTTGAGAATATACCTACCGTTAATAAAGATTTTCCAGACTATGCCCGCCGCGACCTCAAGATTGCCCTTATAACTCTCAAGTACACGCAGAGCAACTCGGTATGCTATGTTAAGGATGGTCAAGCAATTGGTATCGGTGCCGGTCAGCAAAGCCGTATCCACTGCACACGCTTGGCTGGTAACAAGGCAGACATCTGGTGGCTGCGCCAGCATCCTAAGGTGCTTAATCTGCCGTGGGTGGAAAACATACGCCGTGCAGACCGTGACAATACTATAGATGTATATATATCCGACGACTACGACGATGTGCTCCGTGATGGCACATGGCAGCAATTCTTCACCACTTGTCCCGAGCCGCTTAGCCGCGAAGAGAAGAAGGAGTGGATAGCCAAGAACACGGGTGTATGCCTGGGTTCTGACGCTTTCTTCCCATTTGGCGACAACATAGAGCGTGCCCATAAAAGTGGTGTGCAGTATATTGCCCAGGCCGGTGGCAGTGTGCGTGACGACAATGTCATTGACACCTGCGACAAATATGGCATAGCGATGGCATTCATAGGCATTCGTCTCTTCCATCATTAATATTATGCCAACGCAGGAAGAATTAAATCAGGCTATGCTGGGTGGCATTTCTTTTAGGAAGGCTCCCAAGAATCCAGCGTCGGATACCGACAGGGTAAGGACTAAAGCTAAGAAAAAGGCTTATATTACTGGTGCCCATGGCTCTGACGCAGCAAAGAAAAAAGCAAAGATACGCGAACGCAGAGCCAACAAGAGCAAGAGATAATTGACGTAGTTAATTTTTTTCCTTGTTTTGTTGCTATTAACAACTTTTTTTATTAACTTTGCCGAGAATTAAAAAAATGATGAGTTAACTTCGTTAACTGCTAAGATAAGAAACAAAATATTATTAGTTGTGAAACTCTCTGCCGGTTTAATTGGATTTGGACGTATGGGACGGTGTTATCTCGATGCGTTGCTGCGTGATAGCCGTTATAGAGTGACTTATATATGCGACCCTGTTGAGGAATGCCGTACTTTAGCCAAGTCGTTAGTGCCTGATGCTATTGTGTGCGATAATGAAGAGGTGGTGTTCTCTGCCCCAGATGTGCAAGTAGTAATTATTTGTGCTTTAGCTGATGTGCGTCCGGAGCATATACGACGTGCTCTGGACTCAGGGAAGCATGTGATAGCAGAGAAGCCTTTGGCTGACAGCGTTGAGCGTGAATGGCAAGTTGTGACGATTGCAGAGGAAGCAGAACGCCGCGGTTTGTATAGCACTGTGAACATGTATCTGTTGAACTCGTGGTATTTTCATGAGATGCAGCGCATCGTGGCTAGCGGCGAGATTGGCGAGTTGGCTATCATGCGCATCTGCCACATGACTCCAGGCTTGGCTCCAGGCGAAGGCCACGAAGCAGAGGGACCTGCCTTCCATGATTGCGGTATGCACTATGTGGGGCTGGCACGCTTCCTGTCGAAGAGCGAATACAAGACTTGGCATGCACAGGGCCTCAGGATGTGGTCGTGGAAAGATCCATGGTGGTTGCAGGTGCATGGCACAATGGAGAATGGCGTGGTTTTCGACATAACCCAGGGTTTTGTATATGGCCAGATGTCAAAAGACCAGACGCATAACTCCTATGTGGAGTTGATTGGCACACAGGGATTCTGCCATATGACTCACGATTTTAAGACTGCTGTGATAGACTTGCGTGGCGTGAATACCACGGAGCGCATTGAACGTCCACATGGTGGAAAAAATATAGAAGTGTTACTTACCCAGATGGCGGATAGTATAGATGCGGGCGAGCATCATATCGACATGCCTCGATTGCGCGACTCTGCTATCGCATCGGATTATGCATGGCGTATGGTTGAGGACGCCTGCAGCCATGAGTTGCCCGCTATCGGAACTCTCGATGAGCTGGAGCTTATCCGCGAACGCCGTCGCCACATGACAGACGGTTATGGACTACTGCCCAAGAATTTTAAATCAACATAGCTATGGCAAAAGTATCAAGACGAGAATTTCTCAAGAAGAGTTCTGCAGCAATGGCAGGGCTCATGGTGGCTCCTTACATTGTGCCCAACACAGTGCTGGGCTCCAGCTACGGACACACCGCTCCCAGTGACAAACTTAACATCCTCGGTGTCGGTGTTGGCGGACGTGGTGCTGCTGACATTGCAGAGATGGCAAAGACTGACAATATCGTCGGTCTGTGTGATTGCGATTGGAAGTATGCTAAGCATGTGCTTGACAGTTATCCCAATGCAAAGAAGTACACCGACTATCGCAAGATGTATGACGAAATGCTGAAGTCAGCAGATGCTGTGATGGTTGCTACCGCTGACCACACTCACTGCATTATTGCTGCAGAGGCTATGATGGCAGGCAAGCATGTCTATGTGGAGAAGCCGATGACTCTCTATGCCTACGAGAGCCGCCTGCTAACCAAGCTGGCTGAAAAGTATAAGGTCGCCACACAACAGGGCAACCAGGGAGCATCGTCATCAGGTACACGTAAGGCTCTCAATTGGCTGTGGAATGGCGAAATTGGTGAGGTTACCAAGATCGAGGCTTTTACCAACCGTCCTATCTGGCCGCAGGGCATGGCTGCCCCAAAGGAGGCTCAGCCCATACCCTCAACTATGGACTGGAACGCTTTCATCGGTCCTGCCAAGATGCGTCCATATAACGAGGTTTATACACCGTGGAACTTCCGCGGATGGTGGCCCTTTGGCTCTGGTGCTCTCGGCGATATGGCCAATCATATTTTGGCAGTAGCCTTCACAGGATTGAAACTCGGTTCTCCCACCAGCATCATTGGTAGCTCTACTATGTTGATGCCCGATTCATGCCCCTCGGCTCAGAAGGTAACCTATCGCTTCCCTGCTCGTGACAATCTGCCTAAGCTCGGTCTTCCCGCCTGCGAGTTGACTTGGTATGATGGCGGTCTGCGCCCCAATATACCGTTTGGCATGCCCGAAGGCAAGTCGTTTGACGAGAATGGTGTCTGCGTATTCTATGGTACCAAGGATACTATGGTAGTGGGCACGTATGGCAACGAACCGTTCCTCGTGAGTGGTCGCGAGCCTAAGGTTCCCGAACTGTGCCGCATCGTGAAGGATAACAACCACCAACAGGACTGGCTCCGTGCTTGCAAGGAGAGTGCCGACAGCCGCGTGCCTGCAAGTTCCGACTTCTCTGTGTCAGGTCCTCTCAACGAGAATATCGTGATGGGTGTGGCAGCTGTGCGTCTGCAAGACCTTGGTCAGTGGCTTGACTGGGATGGAGCCAAGATGCGCTTCACCAATATTCCGGCAGATGCCAAGATACATGTATCTAACGCCATCGAGTTTGAAATCCATGACGGTCACCCGTCGTTCAATGCTGCTGACAAGACGCTCATTGATGCTAATGAGTATGCCGCACGTCTTATCAAGCCAGTTTATGAGAATGGCTATAAGTTGCCTGAACTACCATAATACAGTGAACATAACACATTGATATTGACAGATGAAAAAGATATTGTTTTTTATTAGTTTTGTAGCTATTGCTACATGTGTTCCGGCGCAGAAGAAGGCTCCTGCCTTGAAGACTGTGACCATAGTATGTTCACAAGGTTTCCAAGGTCCTGAGTTGTGGGATCGCCATGAGATGCCAATCGACAAGAACGGTTTTATTACCATCTTCGATGGCCAGACCTTTGCTGGGTGGCGAGGCTATGGCAAGAGCCATATGCCCTCTAAGTGGAAGGTGCAGGACGGTGCCATATTCTTCGACAGCAAGGCCAAAGGAGAGGGCGGCGATATCATCTTTGCACATAAGTTTAAGAACTTTGAACTGGAGATGGAGTGGAAAATCTCAGAGGGAGGCAACAGTGGTATCTTCTATCTTGCACAAGAGGTGGCTAACAACACTGAAAAGAAAGGTGGATTGGAGCCAATATACATTTCTGCCCCTGAGTGTCAGGTACTTGACAACGAGAAGCATCCCGACGCAAAGCTAGGTGTTGACGGCAACCGCAAGTCGAGTTCACTCTATGATATGATTCCTGCCAAGCCCCAAAATGCGAAGCCTGCAGGACAATGGAATAAGGTTCGCATACGCGTGAAGGATGGTCATGTTCAGCATTTCCAGAATGGAGTGGAGGTGCTTAGCTACGATCTCTGGACACCCCAATGGACTGAGTTGCTACAGAAGAGTAAGTTCAGTGAGAAGAATTGGCCTGTGGCCTTTGATCTTCTTAACGAGTGTGGAGGTCCTGAGCATAAGGGTCTCATAGGAATGCAGGATCACGGCGATGATGTTTGGTATCGTAATATCCGAGTCAAGATCTTAGACTAATTTTTCATATTATATTTCACATTTTACATATTACATTTTAGAAATGAAACGTTCAATTATTTTTTTCATACTTGGCTTAGTATTTGGTTTCGGTGTCAAGTGGTTGATAGATATTTCATGCAAGGATAGTTGCAAGACAGAGGACGAAGCAACAAAGTCACTCGTAGCAGTAGTGGCCGACGGGCCTAATGTTGATATAAGCACTCTGCCCGTGGATAGCGAGGGCTTCATCACCCTGTTTGACGGCAAGACCCTCAACGGATGGCGTGGCTATGGCATGGAAGTGCCTCCCACCAGTTGGGAAGTGTCAGACGGTGCTATCCATCTCAAAGGCTCCGGCACTGGTGAGGCACAGGTGGAAGGTGGTGGCGATTTGATTTTCGCCCATAAGTTCCAGAACTTCGAGTTGCAGCTTGAGTACAAGATATCGGAGGGAGGCAACAGTGGTATTTTCTATCTGGCTCAGGAAGTGAAAGATGCCGAGGGCAAAGAGTACCTGCCCATTTGGCAGTCGTCGAGCGAATTTCAAGTGCTGGACAACGCCAAGCACCCCGACGCACAACTTGGCATTGACGGCAACCGTCAGTCGTCATCACTCTATGACATGATTCCTGCCAAGCCGCAGAACTCCAAGCCTGCCGGTGAGTGGAATCAGGCAAAGATTATGGTATATAAGGGCACTGTCATCCACGGCCAAAATGGTGTGAATGTGCTGGAGTATCATCTTTGGACGCCGAAGTGGACTCAGATGCTGCAGGATAGCAAGTTCCGCGAGGGTGGTGATTTCCCCTATGCTTTCGGTTTGCTCAACAATATGGGCGGCGAGGCGCATGAGGGATACATCGGTCTCCAGGATCACGGCGACGATGTTTGGTATCGCAATATTCGTATCAAAGTCATGGAGTAAAGAGAGATGAAGACTCTTTTTAGAATATTGCTGCTGGGCTTAATTGTCAGTTTTCAGGTAAATGTTGATGCTGCTAAGCCCAAGAAGGAGATGGCATTGCAGCTTTACTCCATACGCGAGGTGATAGGCTCGGCAGAAAAGTACGACAAGAACCATAAAGAAGTGTTTCGTAAGCTCTACTCCTGGGGCTACACAGCTGTGGAAGCAGCCAACTACGACCAGGAGAAGGGCACCTTTTATGGAGTGTCGCCCAAGAAATTCCGTTCCGACTGCAAGGCTGCCGGACTGAAGTGCCTGAGCAGCCACGCCACCCGCGGTCTTAACCGCGATGAGTTGAAGAACCACGACTTCACCGAAGCGCTACGTTGGTGGGACAAGGCCATTGCCGATCATAAGGCGGCAGGCATGACCTACATCGTAACGCCAGGGTGGGGGACACCCAAGACTCTGGAAGAGGCACAGACGCTATGTGACTATGCCAACGCTATTGGTCAGAAGTGTCGTGAAGCAGGTCTCAAGTATGGCTACCACACTCACTCTCATGAGTTTCAGAAGGTGGAGGGAACGCCGTGGATAGACTATATGATGCAGCACATCGATGCTGAAAATATGTTTTGGCAGATGGACACCTATTGGTGTGTCATGGCGCAGCAGTCGCCAGTGGTGTACTTCAAGAAATATCCCGGTCGCTTCACCATGCTTCACATTAAGGATCTCTACGAACTAGGTCAGAGTGGCATGCTTGGCTTTGATGCCATATTCGATAATGCTGCTACGGCGGGGTTAAAGGACTATGTGGTAGAGATGGAGGGCACCGACGGCACTATCGACATTATGGAAGGAGTGCGTCGCTGTGCAGATTTCCTCAACAAAAACAAAACAGTCAAGAAAAGTTACAGCAAATGATACATCCATTGTTCATCGGTACAACCGAACTGATAATCATCGCCTGTCTGGCTTTGCTGCTTTTTGGCGGTAAGAAATTGCCGGAGCTGATGAAAGGACTCGGGCAAGGAGTTCAGAGTTTCAAGAAAGGCATGAAAGAACCGTTGGAGGAGAAAGAGCAAAAGTCAACTGACAACGGACAACAGGCAAAAGATGCGGAGGCAGAGAAATAGCACTCTCGCTGACCGCGGTCTCCTTTCATTTGGCGGACACCTCGACGTGTTGCGCCAAATGCTTTTTCGTATCATCGCAGTGGCAGGCGTGCTGGCTGCGGTGGTATTTTGTTTTAAGGAGCAGACATGGAGCATCTTGTTGGCTCCGAGCGAGTGGGACTTTTGCACCTACCGCTGGCTGGAGCATATCATGCAGGCTTTGGGTATCAATTTCCATTTTCAGGAGTTTCATGTCAGCATGATAGCCACTGAGTTGTCTTCGCAGTTCATGACGCACATTACTACAGCCTGCTACCTTGGTTTGCTGGGTGCTTCGCCTTACATAGTCTATGAGTTGTTTCGCTTTATCTCTCCGGCACTGTATGAGAATGAGCGTAAATACTCTGTGCGTGTGACAGTGATGGTGTATGTGCTGTTTATTATCGGCGTGCTGATAACCTACTTCGTACTGTTTCCCATTTCTTTCCGATTCTTAGGCACTTACAGCGTGTCGCCGAAGATAGTGAGCAATATCACACTCGACTCCTACATATCCACCTTCACCGTCCTTACCTTGCTGATGGGCGTTGTCTTTCAGTTGCCCGTGATAGCCTGGTTTCTGGGCAAGATGGGGGTAGTCACATCCTCCGCTATGGCTCGTTACCGTCGTCATGCCTTTATAGTCATTGCCCTAGTAGCTGCTATCATTACGCCTCCCGATGTGATGACGCTTATTCTCGTCACCATCCCTCTTTATTTGCTCTACGAAGTCAGCATTCGTATACTGCGGCTTCAAAAGAAACATCGCGCAGAATCATAGAGCCATTGCGTGAACACTAGATGTGGCTTTGGCACACTTTATGCATACAAAAAATCATTGAAAATTGGACATAAAAAACATTTGTTATGCAAAAAGGTAATATAGGTGTAACTACGGAAAACATCTTTCCGGTTATCAAGAAGTTTCTCTACAGTGATCATGAGATTTTTCTGCGCGAGATAATCTCCAATGCAGTTGATGCCACGCAGAAGATGAAGACCCTGCAGTCGCAGGGCGAGTTTACGGACGATCTTGGCGACCTCACCATTCGTGTGAGCCTCGACTCAAAGAAGAAAACTCTCACCGTCAGCGACCGTGGTATCGGCATGACCGAAGAGGAGATAGATAAGTATATCAACCAGATAGCCTTCAGCGGCGCCACTGACTTCCTGGAGAAGTTCAAAGACGAGGCCAACGCTATCATCGGCCATTTTGGTCTGGGCTTCTACTCTGCCTTCATGGTAAGCAAGAAGGTGGAGATTATCTCCCTCAGCTACAAGGAAGGTAGCAAGGCTGTGAAGTGGTCATGCGACGGCACACCCGAGTATAAGATGGAGGAGTGTAAGAAGGCCGATCGAGGCACCGACATCGTGATGCATATCGACGATGAGTGCAAGGAGTATCTCGAGAAATACAAGATTGAGCAGCTGCTCAAGAAATACTGCCGTTTCTTGCCTGTGAGCATTGCTTTTGGCAAGAAGACGGAGTGGAAGGATGGTAAGGAAGTTGAGACAGATGAGGACAATATCATCAACGACACAGACCCCATCTGGCGCCGCAAACCTGCTGACCTTAAGGACGAGGACTATCAGAAGTTCTACCGTACCCTTTATCCTGGCTACGAGGAGCCTCTGTTCTGGATTCACCTCAACGTGGATTACCCGTTCAACCTGACGGGCGTACTTTTCTTCCCCAAGATAAAGAACGATCTTGACCTGCGCCGCAATAAGATTCAGCTCTACTGCAATCAGGTGTTTGTGACTGACAGCGTGGAGAATATCGTACCCGATTTTCTCACCCTGCTTCATGGCGTGATTGACTCGCCCGATATTCCGCTCAATGTGAGCCGCTCCTATCTACAGAGCGATGCCAACGTGAAGAAGATATCGAAGTATATCACTAAGAAGGTGAGTGACCGCCTTGAGTCCATATTCAAGGAAGATCGTAAGACTTACGAACAGAAGTGGGACGACCTCAAACTCTTCATACACTACGGTCTGCTCAGCGAGCCTGACTTCTGGGACAAGGGCAGTAAGGTTATGCTCCTTAAGGATACCGAGGGCAAATATTACACCCTCGAAGAATACAAGGAGCTTATCAAGGACAACCAGACCGATAAAAACAAGACGCTCGTATATCTATATGCCACCGATGCTACGCAGCAATACACCTACATCCAGAATGCCAAGGAGAAGGGCTACAATGTGTTGCTGATGGACGGTCAGCTTGATATTCCTCTAGTGGGTATGCTGGAGCAGAAGGGACAAGAAGGCAAAGAGCAGTGCCGCTTCAGTCGTGTGGACAGCGACACCATCAGCCGACTCATACTCAAGGAAGATGCACAAGAAGTGCTTGACGCTGACGAGAGTGCCAACCTCAGTTCTAGCTTCAAGAGCCAGATGCCCAAGATTGACAAGGCCGAGTTTGTGGTTGAGGTGCAGCCCTTGGGTGCCGATGAGGCTCCTGCCGTTATCACACAGAGCGAATATATGCGCCGCATGAAGGAGATGAGTAAGTTGCAGTCTGGCATGAGCTTCTACGGCGAAATGCCTGATATGTACACTCTTATCCTCAATAGCGACCACCCTGCAGTGAGCAAGCTTAATGCAGAACTCAAGGAGCAGACCGCCGAGGCCATTAAGCCGATAGAGGCTGAGCTCAAAGGACTTCGTGCCCGACAGGCAGCACTGCGTGACGAGCAGAGTAAGGAGGGTGACAAATTCCCCGAGGAGCAGAAGAAGGACCTCGAGCAGACCAATGCCGATATCAAGGCACAGGAAGAAAAGAAAGATACTGTGCTTGCCGACTTTGCCAAAGGGCAGGATAAGGTGCGCCATCTCATCGACCTTGCCTTGCTGCAAAACGGTATGTTGCGCGGCGAAGCGCTCAACAACTTTGTGAAACGCTCCGTTGAGATGCTATAATATTACATTTTACATATAACATATGCGAAAATTATTTTGCGAAATATGTCCTTTCACCTATCGTTTGTCGATGGAGAAAGAGATATTGAAGCGTAAGGTGAAGGATCTGCTTCACAAGACACAGTTTGCCAAGCAACGGACAGAGACATCTCTGCCCGTGCTTGTGTATAAACACAACTCCCTAATCCGAAGGCGTCTTGGCAATGTCAATATGCAATTGCAAGAGAATAAAGCCACTAATCTGGCTCTTGCTGTTACCCATATCGACGGGCTGATTCTTCGTCCCGGCGACACATTTTCCGTATGGCGGCAGATAGGACGTACCACCAAGCGAAAAGGTTACAAAGAGGGACTCACCATTGAGAAGGGGCAGCCCTCGCAGGGCATTGGCGGCGGTATGTGTCAGCTGTCGAATCTGATTCATTGGATGGTGCTCCACAGCGACTTAACCATCACGGAGCACCATCATCACGATGCCCTCGACCTCTTCCCCGATTTCGGCAGGCAGATACCGTTTGGCACGGGCACAAGCATTTCCTACAACTATATTGACTATCGCATAAAGAACGAGACCTCCAACACCTACCAGCTCCGTCTGTGGGTGGACAACGAATACCTCTGCGGAGAGCTCCGCGCGGCAGAGGCTCAGCCCCACACCTTCCATATTCATGCTGAGAACGAGTATTTCTCCCGTGAGAATGGTGTGGTGTATCGCAACGGAGAGGTATATCGCGATGTCATCGATTGCACCACAGGGCATCATCTGGAGAGCCAGCTTATACGGACCAATCATGCAAAAGTAATGTATGAATGTCCTCCCGATATGGTGATCATTGAAAAATAATTTGTAATTTTAAATCCTCATTCCGCGCAGGCGGAATCTCATGAGTGCAGTTAAAATATTATAACTAAAACACCCCAAAAAATGAAAAAGATTCTCTTTGTGGTAGCCATGTCATTTGTATATATGACAGGCATGGCACAGATCAACAGGGCCAATCTCGACCCCAGTGTAAAACCTGGCGATGACTTCTGGCAGTACGCCGTAGGCGGCTGGCTGGAGGCCAATCCCCTTGACAAACAGCATGCTGAGAACGGTGCTTTCACCGATCTGGAAGAACTTAACAAAGAGCGCATCAACGAGCTCATTATGGAGTATGCCGGCAAGCAGTTGCCGCAGGGCACCGACGGACAGAAGATAGGGTCTCTCTATCGCCTGTATATGGATAGTGTAGCTCGTAACGACCTCGGCTTTGAGCCCATCAAGCCCTATCTGGAGCAGGTGCGCCAGTTGGAGACCCGCGATGACTTGCTTAAGCTAATGTATGAGCTTGACTCCAAGGGCTTTAACACTGCTCCGTTTGGTATCAACCTCAGCCTTAATCCCTTCAAGTCATCTGAGTTTATGATGAAGGTGGGACACGGAGGTGCATCGCTGCCGCAGGAGTTCTATGCTGACCCCAACGAACAACAGGCCGCCGTGGTGGCTGCCATCAAGAGTCTCAACAAAGACCTCCTCAAGATGGTAGGCTATACCGATGAGGTGGCTGAGCATATGATGGAGGCAGAATGGGCCATCGAGCACAAAATTGGTATCAAAACACTCGACCAGGTAGCAAGCCGCAATCCTATGGCCACCATTCACTTTATGCCGTGGACTCAGTTGGTTGACGAGTATAAGGGCATCGACTGGGAGAGCTATCGTGCTGCCATCAACTATCCGAAAGACATCGACACAGTCAATGTTGCAGAGCTTGAGCCTCTCCACGAGGTGGAGGACGTGCTGGCCAACACATCGCTTGACGACCTTAAAGCCTATATGGAGATACACGTCATCAAGGCATACGCCAGTTTCCTCTCCGACGACTTCAACGACCGCATGTTTGAGGCCACCAAGGCCATTGCAGGTATTCAGGAGCAGCAGCCGCGCTGGAAGCGTGCCGTCAGCACCATCAGTGGCAACCTTGGTGAGACCATCGGTAAGCTCTATGTGCAGAAATATTTTCCTGAGACTAGCAAGCAGCGTGTAATCAAGCTCGTCAAGGATCTGCAGCAGGCCTTTGAGGACCGCCTGAAAGAAAATACTTGGATGAGCGAAGCCACCAAGCAGAAAGCCCTTGAGAAGCTCCATGCTATGTATATCAATGTGGGCTACCCCGACAAGTGGGAAGACTTGGAGAAGTTTATCGATATCCGCGAGAATGAGAATCTTGTTGAGAACTTTATCCGCATTACCCAGGAGGCCGAACAGGCTCAGCTCCGCAAATACTGGCACCAGCCCGTCGATAAGACTATGATGGGTATGCCGCCGCAGACTGTCAACGCCTTCTATAACCCGATGTTCAATAGCATCAACTTCCCCGCAGCCATACTGCAGCCCCCGTTCTTTGACCCCGATGTTGACTATTCCAGCAACTACGGTGCCATTGGTACAGTGATTGGCCATGAAATGACTCACGGCTTCGACGATCAGGGTTGTCAGTTTGACAAGGACGGCAATCTTACCAACTGGTGGACACCCGAAGATAAGGCCAACTACGATAAGAGAACCAAGGTCATCGCCGACTGGTTTAGCCAGCAGGAGGCTGTGCCCGGACTCAATGTCAACGGTGAGAAAACTCTCGGTGAGAATGTTAGCGACAACGGCGGATTGAAGATAGCCTATCGCGCATTTGAGAACCGCATGAAAAGCGAGCCGCTCAGCACTATCGACGGCTTTACTCCCGCGCAGCGTTTCTATCTGGCTTATGCTCGCGTATGGGCAAGCAATAGCACCCCTGAATACATCGCGTACCTTGTTAATACTGACGTGCACTCGCCCGCACGCATACGCGTGAACGCAGCTCTCCCGATGATTGACACATGGTACGATGCCTTTGGCATCAAAAAGAACGCCAAGATGTTTATCCCCAAGAA
>JAGCTG010000082.1 GCA_017963785.1 Bacteroidaceae bacterium
CGAGTGAGCATGAGATCTGCGGCGGCAGGGCAGGGGTGCGATAGAGGTTGCGCTGCAGCAAGTCATAGATGCCCTTGGTGTTGTCAGTCACAAAGCGAGAGCGGAAGAATACCTGTCCGCCGAGGCCATGCTGACGACACCAGCTAATCTGTCTCTCCATCTCGGCGAGGGGCCAGTTCTGCTGGTTACGGTCTATCTGATATACGCCAAGGCCGCTGGCAATGGTGCGTCCGTAGCTGTCTTCCTGCCAGTCGAGGGCGAAGGGATAGTAGTTGTTTCCCCTGAAATACTGCATGGGCATCAGTATGTCCATCCAGCCCTTTTTTATCCAAAGCTTGGCATCCTGGCTGACGGCGTTGAGCGCGTTCCAGCCGCCTGCGGAGTAGCGCTGCGTGTCAGCATACTTGCCCACAGGGCTGCAACTGATGGCTACCCACGGCTTGATGGCTTTCACCTTGTCGTGGATAATCTGCACTATGCGGTTGGTATTGCTGCGGCGCCAATCGGCAAGGCTCTGCCCGGGCTGCGCGTATTTGCGGTAGCTGGCTGCATCGCTGAAGCGTATCTCTTTCTCGGGGTAGCGTATGTAGTCGAAGTTGAGGCCGTCAATGTCGTAGCCTTTGACAATCTCCTCGCAGATGGAGGCGAGGTAGTCGGCAGTCTCAGGCACTCCTGGGTCGAGCATATTGCCCTCGCTGGTCTTGATAATGAGTTCTGGCACACGCTTGCTGAGGGCATATGAGCCTAGGGCCTTGAGTTGTGTTGCCTTATTGCCAGGGATGGCCACTACCCATGCATGCAACTGCATGCCACGTTTGTGACACTCTTCTATGGCAAAGGCGAGGGGGTCGTAACCATTTAGCATTGAGGATTGCGGCGGCAGGAAACTACCCGTGATGCAGGCGTCCATCGGCTCGATGGCTGAAGGATAGATAACTGTACCCCTGATACGTGTCTGAAGCACTACGGCATTGAAGTTGGCGGCTTTGAGACGGTCGAGTATGTCGGTCAGCTCTTTCTTCTGTTTCTCTATGTTCTGCGCATTGGTGGCTTTTGTGTCTGGCCAGTCAAGATTGTTGATGGTCGTAAGCCACACGGCCCGCAGCTCGCGCTTGGGGAGGTTGGTGGCTATCTGAGCAAAGAGAGAGCTACCCTCCCCGCATAGGAGAGTGAGGGTGAGAGTGAGGAAAAATTTCACATTTAACATTTAAACATTAAAATTTAGGGCAAAATTAGTTTTTTTTCTTGATTTTCTAATGTTATTTGGCCGAAAATGTGTATTTTTGAAGTCGAAATAAACTTAAACCTTATTGTTATATGAAGAAGATTGTTTTGGTAGCTTTGTTGCTAATGGGTTTTGTGGCAGGCAAGGCGCAGTTTGAGGCTGGCACTAAGTATATTGGTGCCTCGGTTACTAACATGGGTCTATCCTACAGCTCTGAGGAGAAACTCCGCTTTGGCTTGGAGGCCACAGGTGGCTATTTCCTCTGGGATGACATTATGCTCAAGGCTACCGTGGGCTACAACCACAGGCCGCATGCAGATAATATCACCCTCGGCCTTGGCGGTCGCTATTATTTTCAGCAGAATGGCATCTTCCTTGGCACCGGTGTTGAGTATTGCCACGAAGCAAAGAGCTACAACGACCTGCGTATCCCCGTGGAGCTGGGTTATTGCTTCTACATCAACCACTATGTAAGTATCGAGCCCGCAGTGTACTACAGAATGTCGCTCAACGACTTCAGCGACAAGAGCACCGTTGGTCTCAAGATTGGTTTCGGCCTATACTTCTAATGGGACTCACCCCCTTAGCATAAAGGGTACTTTCCTGAGGGAAGAGTCTGATAAAGCCGTCATTCTTGGAGTGACGGCTTTATTCTTTGGCTGAACTCGCAACCGCAGTATTGCTGATTGTAGAAGGCGTACTGCCGCAGTAGTTCGTTGCGCCTGTCTTGCAGTCCGCCCTTGCGCCAGTTCCTGGCCCAAAACTCGACTCCCCCCACTTGCTCTGCTGCCCATTGGCCGGCAGCGTTTACCTGGTCTATGTTTTTCCAGCGCGACGAGGCGAGGGTGGTGGCGAAGAGTGAGAAACCGTTGGCTTTGGCATAGCGTGCTGCCCTCAGCAGACGAAACCTGAAACACTGTGTGCAGCGTTGCCCTTTCTCTGGCTCTTCTTCGAGTCCGTGCATTTCGGTCAGCCACGTGGTGTGGTCGTAATCGTCCTCCACAAAGCGCAGTCCTTTCTCTTGAAGAAATCTCTCCAGCTCGCTTTGGCGATGCTTGTATTCTTGCAGCGGAAAGATGTTGGAGTTGCTGAAGAAAACGGTAGGTGTGTAGCCATTGTTCATCATCCACTCCACTATAGCGGCGGAGCATGGTGCACAGCATGAGTGTAGGAGCAGTTCTTGCATAGCTTTACAGTTTTTCTCTTAGTGCTTTGCCCGTATAGCTCTCTGGGCATTGAGCTACTTGTTCAGGTGTGCCCTGAACCACTATCGTGCCGCCATTGTCGCCTCCCTCCGGACCGAGGTCAATCACATAGTCTGCACATTTTATTATCTCCATATTGTGCTCAATGATGATGATGGTGTGGCCGTGCTCTATGAGAGCCTGAAAAGCTTTGAGCAGTATGCTGATATCGTGGAAGTGCAGGCCGGTGGTCGGCTCATCAAAGATAAAAAGGGTAGGGGCGCTTTTCTCGCTGGCGAGGTAGTAAGCCAGTTTTACGCGCTGGTTTTCGCCACCGCTGAGGGTGGAGGAGGGTTGTCCCAGCTTGATGTAGCCAAGTCCTACATCTTGCAGCGGCTTGATACGTCGCGCGATGGCTGTCTGTTTGTTTTCGGTGAAGAAGCGCATGGCTTCGTCCACATCCATCTCAAGTATGTCGTGAATGTTCTTGCCAGCGAAGCGCACCTCCAACACATCTTTCTTGAAGCGCTTGCCATGACACTCTTCACACTCCAGCTCTATGTCGGCCATGAATTGCATCGACACTTTTATCTTTCCCTCGCCGTTGCAGTTGTCGCAGCGGCCGCCCTCGGCATTGAAGGAGAAGGTGGCGGGACTGAAATCCATCTGTTTTGCCAATGGTTGCTCGGCAAAGAGGCGGCGTATGAGGTCGTAGGCTTTGATATATGTGATGGGGTTGCTGCGCGAGGAAGCACCTATGCTGCTCTGGTCCACTAGCGTCACGCCCTTTATGGCATTGAGATCGCCCTCCAGCGAGAGATACTCGCCGGGCCGCTCGCAGGCCTCGTCGAAGTGGCGTTTCAGTGCGCGGTAGAGTATGTTGTTAACGAGTGTTGACTTGCCGCTGCCACTAACTCCTGTCACTACTGTCATGATGTTAAGGGGAAAGCGCACGTCTATGCCTCGCAGATTGTTGGCGCGGGCGCCCTTCACCTCGATGGAGCGATTGCTCTTGCGGCGACTCTGTGGGAGGGCTATCTTCTCCTCGCCCAGCAGGAAGCGTACAGTGTGAGACTTCTCACCCTCCCTCTCGACTCTTGACTCTTGACTCTTGACTCCAATATCCTTCACCTCTCCTTGGAATACAATCTGTCCGCCATTGATGCCAGCATCGGGACCAAGGTCAATGATATAGTCGGCAGCACGCATTATCTCTTCGTCGTGCTCCACCACTATCACTGTGTTGCCCAGTTGCTGCAGGCGACGTAGCACACTTATGAGCTGCTGCGTGTCGCGTGAGTGGAGACCGATGCTTGGCTCGTCAAGTATGTATAGCGAGCCCACTAGGCTGCTGCCTAGCGAGGTGGCTATGCTTATGCGCTGGCTCTCACCGCCGCTCAGTGTGTTGGCTGTGCGCCCAAGCGTGAGGTAGCCGAGGCCGATGTCCACCAACACTTGCAGACGGTTGCGTATCTCGTGCACAAGTATGGGGAAGGTGTCGTCGGGAATGGTCTTGAATATCTCGTTGAGTTTGCTGACAGGCATCTCTGTGAAGTCGGAGATAGAGTAGCCTGCAATCTTCACATATTCGGTTTCTTTCTTCAGGCGTCGCCCGTGGCATACAGGACAAGTGGTCTTGCCTCTGTAGTGGGAGAGCATCACGCGATACTGTATCTTGTATTGGTTTTGTTGCACCATGCGAAAGAAGGCATCGATGCACACATCCCCTTCATGCCATAGGATGTCTTTCTGTTCTTGTGTCAGGTTGTAGTATGGCTCGAAGATAGGAAACCCTTTGGCACCCTGTTGCTCGCAGAACACTCTGCGCCATTCGCCCATCTTGTCGCCGCGCCAGCACTGTACTGCGCCGTCATATACTGAAAGAGTGCTGTTGGGTATCACGCGTGACTCGTCAATACCAATCAGCGAGCCGAAGCCCTCGCACTCGGGGCACGCCCCAGCTGGTGAGTTGAAAGAAAACATCGCATCGGTGGGTCTTTCAAATTGCATTCCATCGCGCTCAAACGCAATGCTGAAAGTCCTCGACTCTTGACTCTCGACTCTTGACTCTCGACTCTTAACTCTTATCACACACTTCTGTGCACCCTCGTCAAAGGCTGTCTCAATGCTCTCGCGCAGTCGTGAGAGAGAGTCACTGTCAGTGTGCTTGGCCAGGCGGTCAACGAGTATGTTTATCTCGTGGCTCTCTAACTGCTGGTCGGAGTATTCATTGAGCACATCGCTTATCTCATGGGCTTCGCCGTCAATCGTCACTCGCGAGAAGCCCTGCTTGAAATCTATCTCCAACTGCTGGCGCACGCTGCGCTCCTTGGGTACGCACAGCGGACACTCAACGGTGAACCGCTCACCTTCATTCATCTCGCTGACGTAGTTCACTACGTCCTCGATAGTGTCGCTCTTCACCTCCTCACCACTGATGGGCGAGATAGTCTTACCAGCCCGGGCGAACAGCATACGCATATAGTCGTATATCTCGGTGCTGGTACCTACTGTAGAGCGCTGGCTGCGGTTGGTGGTACGTTGTTCAATGGCTATAGCGGGCGGTATGCCGTGTATGTAGTCGCACTCTGGCTTGTGCAGACGTCCCATAAATTGGCGGGCATAGCTGGAGAGGCTCTCCACATAGCGGCGTTGTCCGTCGGCAAATAGTGTGTCGAAAGCAAGGCTTGATTTGCCACTACCGCTCAGTCCGGTAATGACAACAAACTTTCCTCTCGGTATCGTGACATCGATACCTTTGAGGTTGTTGACACGTATGCCTTTCGCAACTATGTTTCCGTCCATCTACTCTCGAACTTTCGAACTGTGCGACTATCGAACTTTTTTCGGCTTGCTCTCGTTCCACATGCGGTCGAGGGCGGTAACTACGTAGGTGCAGCCTTGGTCGCTTTCGGGCACAGGCCAGTAGGTCTGCGCCGTGATGGCTACTATGTTTGCGGGATTCTCGAGGTTGATGCGCTGCCCCTTGGCAAAACGATAGACGGCATAGCGCACGGCGCGCTGCATCTCGTCCTTGGTGTCCTTGGTCAGCCACACAAGCACACGGCCTTGGTCGGTAGGTATCACCTTGCCGCCCTTCACCTTCTTGGGGGCTATCTTGTCCTTAAACGGCATCGTGGGCACCAGCGCAGGGTAGCGCTGATATACCTTCTCCAGTGCGGTGAGTATGTTGCCTGTGTTGTTGGCTACGGCAGCCGAATACCATAGGCAGTTGCCCTGTATGCCCGGCAGTGTGCGCTGCAGTCGCAGCTTTTCCGGCAGCTGGTTGCTGTTGGGATTGTTGAGGTCAACGGCTTTCACGGTGCGCTCCACGTCTTGTCCTATATAGAGCGGGCGGCCGCTACCATACTTCGACCACCAGCGTATCAGCGTGTCATAGTCGGCGGTCTTGTGGCCTATCTCCCAGTATATCTGTGGAATGTTGTAGTCCACCCATCCCTGGCTCACCCACTGTAGCACATCGGCGTAGAGGTCATCGTAGTTCTGTAGACCGCGAGTGTTGCTGCCCGGCAGTCCTGAGGACTGTTTGTTGTCCATGTCCGGACTTGGAGCGCTGAGTCCAGCATCATGCTGGTTATGGTATATTCCAAACGGAGAAACGCCGAACTTTACCCATGGCTTGAGGCGCTGTATCGTCTCGTGGATGTCCTTTATCAGTCGGCTTACATTGTCGCGACGCCAGTCTTGTATGCTGCTGAAGCCTGCGCCGTACTGGCGGAAGGTGTCGCCGTCAGGTATCTGTTCCCCAGCCTCAGGGTAAGGGTAGAAATAGTCGTCCATGTGCAGGCCGTCCACGTCGTAGCGCCCCACAATGTCTGCCACCACCTGGCAGATGTATTCGCGGTTCTCAGGCACGCCGGGGTTGAAGAGCAGCAGCTTGCCATAGCGGAAGAAACGCTCAGGGTTTTTGAAATACGGATGGTTGGCAGCCAACACTGCTGTCCCTGCCGTCTTGGCGCGGTAGGGGTTGATCCATGCGTGCAACTCCATGCCGCGGGCGTGACACTCGTCAATCATCCATTGCAGAGGGTCCCAGTAGGGCTGCGGCGCTGCGCCTTGCTGCCCGGTGAGGAAACGGCTCCACGGCTCCAGCTGGCTGGGGTAGAGTGCGTCGGCCTCAGGCCTTATCTGGAAGAATACGGCGTTGACATTGCAGCGCTGCAGAGCGTCGAGGTGTCTGCGTAGCGTAGCCTGCATCACGTCGCGGCTCATGCCTTGAAACTGTCCGTTCACACACTGAATCCAACTGCCTCGGAACTCTCTCTTCGGCTGGGGTACCGCGTCGGCGTAAGCCCATACGGCAATCATGCACCAAGCGCACAGGCAAATCAAAAGTCGTTTCATATAAGTTTTCGTTATCGTTTTCGTTATCGTTATCGTTTTCGTTATCGTTATCGTTATCGTTTTCGTTATCGTTATCGTTTTCATTATCGTTTTCGTTATTTTTCCCGCGCGAAATTACAAAAAAATAGGAACATGACCTAACATATTTGGTTTTATTCCAGCATTAGCGTCATGCGCACAGTGTGGGGGAGGGGCACCTTGTTACCGATGGGCAGGTACATACCGTGACTTTCTACCCTCGACTCATGGCTCTCGACTCTTGACTCTTGACCCGCGAAGTTGTCAAGCACCAGGTAGTCATCGCTCCCCCATACTCTCTCTGCCATCAGCAGTCCGTCAGGTGTGGCGTAGAGTCCGCCGCCACTCATCTGACACACAGCCAACTGGTCAGCGAGGTCATCGGCAGTGTGCTGCACTGTGTAGGGTGTGGCGGCGAGGTCGTGCTGTATAGTATAAATAAGGTGTGGCGTGAGCTCCGGCAGTTGGATGTAGGCAGCCATCTGTTCTGCGCTTAGTAGCTGTTTGTGCTTAGTGGCGCAGGGGGTGTAGCCGAAGTGGCGGGCGTACCATGCGGCGGCATCGTCGTCGGCTGGTATGAGCAGGCAGTAGTCGTAGGCGTGGTCGCTGAGCCATTGGTGCATCTGCTGCATCACACTCTTTGCGTGCCCTTGACCGCGGTATTCGGGCAGCGTGGCGAGGCCCGACACATAGCCCACGTTGAGCATCGGCTCCCCAAAGCTGACGGTCATTTTATAGCTTAGGCATTGTGCCTGCGCCACGACGCGCCCGTCGGCCATGGCTACGAAGGTGTTCTCTGCCGACCAGCGCCGACTGAAGTATAGCTCGATGAACTCTTCGCTATCATCGAACACCCTCTCCCATATATGGCGGCACTCTTCAATCATGACTCACGACTCTTGACTCTCGACTCTTGACTCTCGACTCTTGACTCTCGACTCTTGACTCTCGACTCTTGACTCTCGACTCTTGACTCTTGACCAAAATATACTTGTGCAATTTCTCTGCAGGCTGATAGGTAGTCTTGGCTTGTCGCAGTCCAGGCAGTCCAAGGTCTTCCTCGCGGTTTATCCATTCATACTGCGGCGGCAGGTGATTGACGAACTCATTGTTGATGACGGCATACGCTCCCTCGAAGGCTGTGTCGGCTTTCTCCACGCACACGTCGAAGGTGTTGCCATTGATAGGCGCACCATAGGTGAAGGCCACCAGTTGTCCATCCACATAGATGGTGCCGCCTGTGGCATCCAGCTCGAGCCAGTGGTCAAAGACATATTTGATAGTCTTGCGCTCGTTGATTTCGTCATCGGTGTGCCCCAGCTCCAGGCCTTTGTTTATCCACGACTTGTCGAGGTCGAGGCATGCCTGCATGTCGCTCTCGTCCAGAGCCTTATATTGATAGTCGGGATAGTTACGGCGGAAGCGGTTGAGAAAGTTGCGCTTGCTCTGCAGTTTGTGGCCAGTGAGCGTGGCGAGGGCATTACGCGCATACACATAGTCGGAGTAGTCTTCCGAGTAGGAGGCGTGCAACGTGGGGTCGGCGTCGAGGTAGTAGTGGAGAATGTCTTCATTTACGCCGAAGATGCATAGCTCGTCGCCATGCTCGGCAGCATCCTGTTCCACTACGCTCAGCAGCTCGCCCAGCATCTCAGGCTGGAAGCGTAGCGAGTAGGAGAATTGGCGGTTGTGTATAAACCGCAGCACTATGTTGCCCTTATACTGCGCTATATGCCCCTTGTAGAGGTGTTGCCAGCAACACATATTGATGATACTTGTGTCGCAGCCGTGGGGTGAAACCAAATCGCCGATGTTTCTCAAGGGGGCGCAACTCTCTGGTGTGCAGGGTTGGAAGGTAAGCATTTCTGAGTGTTTTTGCTACTAAAAGTTGCCACCTTATTTATATATTATAAGGTAGTAGTAAAAAATAATATGCAAAATTAGTTCTTTTTATGGAAAAATCATTAACTTCGCCCCACTAAATACTAATATTATTATGCAGAAGAAGAGAATACAGTTTAGTCTTGTCTATCGAGACATGTTTCAGTCCTCCGGCAAGTTTCAGCCGCGCAAGGACCAGTTGGAGCGCGTAGCGCCCGCTATCATTGACATGGGCTGCTTTGCCCGAGTGGAAACCAACGGTGGAGCCTTTGAGCAGGTCAATCTGCTTTATGGCGAGAACCCCAATAAGGCTGTACGCGCATTCACCGCTCCGTTCAAGAAGGTGGGCATTGAGACCCACATGCTCGACCGTGGCCTCAATGCGTTGCGTATGTTCCCTGTGCCTGCCGATGTCCGCAAGCTCATGTATAAGGTGAAGCATGCTCAGGGCGTTGACATCCCCCGCATCTTCTGCGGTTTGAACGACGTGCGCAACATCATCCCCTCCATCGGCTATGCCAAGGAAGGCGGCATGAAGCCGCAGGCCACCCTCTGCATCACCAACTCGCCCATCCACACTGCCGAGTATTACTTCGGCATCGCTGAGCAGCTCATCAAGGCCGGTGCGCCTGAGATATGCCTCAAGGATATGGCAGGCATCGGTCAGCCGGCCATGCTGGGCAAGCTGACGGGCATGATTAAGACTAAGTATCCTAAGATTATCGTGCAGTATCACGGCCACAGTGGCCCGGGTCTCTCCATGGCCTCTATTCTGGAGATATGCAAGGCTGGCGGCGACATTATCGACACCGCTGTGGAGCCTCTCTCTTGGGGTAAGGTGCATCCCGATGTCATCTCCGTGCAGAGCATGCTCAAGCACGCTGGCTTTGAGGTTGCCGACATCAATATGGACGCATACATGGAGGTGCGCAAGCTCACCCAGGAGTTCATCGACGACTTCCTCGGCTATTTCATGAGCCCCACCAACAAACTCATGTCCTCCCTTCTGTTGGGCTGCGGCCTGCCGGGCGGCATGATGGGCTCCATGATGGCTGACCTCAAAGGTGTGGAGAGCGCCATCAACGCGAACCGCAAGAAGAAAGGCCTTGAGCCTTTCACCGAGGACCAGCTCCTCGTGCGCCTCTTCAACGAGGTGGCATACGTATGGCCTAAGGTTGGTTATCCACCACTCGTTACTCCGTTTAGCCAGTATGTTAAGAACATCGCCCTCATGAACCTGCTCGCCGAGTCCATGGACAAGCCTCGCTACTCTATGATGGACCAGAGCATCTGGGGCATGATTCTCGGCAAGAGCGGCAAGCTGCCTGGCGAGGTGGCACTCGAGATTGTGGAGCTCGCCAAGCAGAAGGGCCTCGAGTTCACCGACGCCAATCCGCAGGACTACTATCCCGACGACCTCCCCTCGTTCATCAAGGAGATGGAGGACAACGGCTGGGAGCGCGGTCAGGATGACGAGGAACTCTTCGAGCTCGCCATGCACCCCACGCAGTATCGCGACTACAAGAGCGGCATAGCCAAGGAGCGCTTTGAGGCAGACCTTGCCAAGGCAAAGGAAGCCAAGAGCGCAGCTGCCCCCGTAGCCCCCAAGGCCAATGCTCAGGCACCAATGGTCAATGGTCAATTGTCAATGGTCAATGAAGAAACTGTTGCCGCTATCTCCATGGCAGTCGCCCAGCACACCGCTGCCGACGGACCGAAGATAACTATCCGCCCGTACACCAGCCCCTGGGCGATGCGCAGATTCTAAAGAAAAAGTTTTAATTTCAAATTCATCCGCCCCGTTATTCTTTTTTTGCGAAAAACGGGGCGGATTTGTTGTCGTTATAAAAATTCTTACTACCTTTGCGCATGATTTCTAACCAATAGCCTATGTAGCATCACAAGACAAAGACATTTAAGATAGAAGCGTCCGCTTAGATTCTTGTTCTCCTAATTCGCCAAATTAAAAGAACTACCAAGAGTAAAAGCAAGGATGCTCACGCTGTACAAGGCGTGGGCTTTTACTTGGATATGGTAGTTAGGTGTTTGGCGATACCTGGAGAACGTAGACAAAGTTTAAGTCCGCGTTTTTCCTTTTTTTGTATTATCACCTAACATGAAAATATTAACAAACAGCTAAAATCCAATAAGTATGAAAGACAAAAAAACATTATTCAAACTATCCCTGACAGCCTTATTGCTGGTAGGACAAGTATGCACATTCGCTGCAACATCATTCACTGTCGATGGTATGAGGTATACTACCACTTCAGATAGTGAAGTCAAAGTTGTTAAACTAAGTTCTGGTTACTATACTGGAGATATCGTAATACCAAGTACTGTCACTTATAACGATGAAACCTATACTGTTACATCAATCGATGCAGCCTTTAATGGTAGTAGCAACCTAACCTCGGTGGTAATTCCCAATACCGTTACCTCTCTCGGCAGCTATGCATTTGGCTCCTGTTCAAAACTAACCTCAATCACAATCCCCAACTCTGTGACAAGCATAGGTGGCTATGCCTTCTACCAATGTGGCAAACTGGAATCGGTAACCCTCTCCAGTTCACTCACATCAATAGGCACTTACGCTTTCGGCAAATGTACAAAACTGATGTCAATAGACATCCCCAACTCTGTGACAACAATTTCCTCCCATGCCTTTTATGGCTGTACAAGCCTAAATGAAATTGTTATCCCAGGCTCGATAACAACCATCCAAAATTATTCCTTTAGTGGGTGTACCGGATTAACTTCGGTATCCATCCCCAGCTCAGTAACGAGAATAAATCAAGGGGCCTTTCAGAACTGTTCCAGCTTGGCCACAATTTCCATCCCCAGTTCGGTAACATATATTAACGATGATGCTTTTAAATCCTGTTCCTCTCTTATTGCAGTACATATTTCTGACTTGGCAGCATGGTGCGGAATTAATTTCAGTAGCACGAGCGCAAATCCCTTGCAAGTAGCACAGCATTTATATTTGAATGGAGAGGAAATCATTTCTCTGACAATCCCCAGTTCCGTGACATCAGTAGGCCAATATGCCTTTTATGGTTTGATGAGCTTAACATCAGTCACCATTCCTAATACAGTGACAAGTATAGGCGCTTCTGCTTTCTCTGGTTGTTCTGGGCTAACTGCAGTGCATATTTCAGATTTGGCTGCATGGTGCAGAATATCTTTCGGTAACGCTTACGCAAACCCCTTGAACATAGCGCCACATCTATATTTAAATGGAGAAGAAATAACTTCGCTCGCCATTCCCAGTTCCATTACATCATTGACCACCTATGCTTTTACTGGCTGGACGGGTTTGACTTCTGTTACCATTCCTAGTACTGTGACGAAAATAGGCAACAATACATTTGATGGTTGCACAGGTTTAACAGAGGTGATAGTGGAAAGAACGACTCCGGCTAGTATAAACGCATACACATTCAGAGATGTACCCGCGACACTGTATGTTCCCAGCAGTGCTGTTACCTCGTATCAGGCGGCAAGCTATTGGAAAAATTTTTCTGATATCCAGCCCATATCGGTAGCATTAAACCATTCTTCTATAGGTGCAAATATAAATGACACACAAACTCTGGTAGCTACTGTTACCCCCGCAAGCTACGCTAGCAATCTTACATGGGGGAGCGACAATACTTCTATCGCGACTGTCGCCAACAACGGAACCGTCACTGCCCAAGGTGCCGGTATTGCAAACATTACGGCCTCGCTGCCGATTGGAACAACTGCTACTTGTTCAGTTGTTGTTCTTGCAGGAACAGACCTTGCACTTGACGGAGATCTCACCGCAGAAAGCATTGGCAATCTAAGCGAATTCTTCTCTAACACAGATTTGACAAGCCTCGACCTGACCGGCATCACATCCATTGAAGATGGCATTACAATCCCTGCCAATAACAACTGTATTATCTATGTGCCAGCAGGTACCATCCTTGCCAACACGCAAAATGTTGTAGAAAACGATATGTGCAGCAATCTCGTATTAGTCGATGGACAAAAGTTTGCTCCATCCTCGGCCTTTACTGCAACTATTGCAAGCTATAGCCGTAATATGAGCAACGCATGGGGCACAGTGTGTCTGCCTTACGCAGTAGAGAGCAATGATGATGTAACCTACTATACCACTGGCACTATCAATGGCGATGTGCTCACTCTTACCTCTGTAGATGAAGTGCCCGCTGGCACTCCCGCCATTTTCAAGGCTAACAGCTCAACACTCAGCGCCAATGCTACAAACGTGAATGTCGTAACAACCGTGCAGAGCGAGAGCGTGACTACCGACGAAATTACTCTCGTCGGCTCGTTTGATAAGACTGTGATTGATGATGTAAAGACAGACGCAGCCAACGAGTACTACTATATCTCCGGTGGCAAATTCATGCACGCCACGAAAAAGCTTACCATCAACCCGTTCCGCGCATACTTCACCGTGCCCAAGAGTGCTGCTCCGTCCGGCGGTTTCAGCATTGCCGTAGGTGAAGATGACGTGACTGCCATCAACGCACTCACTGGCGAAGGCGACACCACCGTCTTGGGTATCTACAACATCGACGGCAAGCCACAGAGCGACTTGCAGTCTGGTCTCAATATCGTGAAACTCAGCAACGGCAAGACAAAGAAAATACTAATCAAGTAAATACATAGCAATATGAAAAAGACATATCAATCTCCTGCGATGCAAAGTGTTAAGTTGCCATCAATGCTGAAGGCTCCGCAAACAAGCAATGTTAGCGGAGGCGGCGATGATGGTGGAGACGGAAACGCCGAATCCAAGTCTTTCTTCCAGACAGAAAGCATCTGGGACGACACCGTGGAATAGCATTCCTATAATAACTATGATACCGCTGACACCTTACATGAGTGTCGGCGGTATCTTTTTCTATAGCCACCATTGCCACTCTTCCGCTCGCGCATAATATATTAAATAAGGTTCGGACGCGCGTGAGGACCATCACTATCTTTTATTCCTTTTGTCAAATTTGTGCCATTCGTGTTGTTCGTGTTGGTTTCTTCGCAACCACGTTTCTCCGCCATAACACATAGCAAGCTTTCTGTCTATGGCTTAATCGAAACGTTCTAAAACAGTTTCCGTTTTCTTTATATCCGCAGGCTTATAGCGCGCGACTCTGCCGAAACTAACGCTGACTTCGTTGCCAACTAACGCCGACTTCGTTGCCAACTAACGCCGACTTCGCCAGATTTAACGCTGACGGCGTTCGGAACTCATGCGTAGACGATATAAAGGCTGGGACACAGGCCCACAGAAAAAGATGTGGAAGACAAAGAGAACCAAGAACACATTTGTGAACAAATCCAGTACGGTGTAAACAAAATCCGCAAGATGTCAACAATCTCAGTTAATTGTCAATTTAATAAGTACGATGTAAATAAAA
>JAGCTG010000083.1 GCA_017963785.1 Bacteroidaceae bacterium
GAGAGATCGGTGAGCGCGTTGAGCAGACTCTTGTAGCGCACTATCTCCGAGTCCATCAGGCCCAGAATCTTGCGATAAGGAATCTTCTGGCGGTTGAACTCGCGATATTGCTCCGTGGCTTCATGGCACGCGTAGGTGAGGTCGAAGGTATAGTCGGGCTTCTGTGAATAGAGCATCAGCGCTATCTGATCGCTGCGCTGCATAGCCTCAACCATAGACTGGTGTTGCGACTCAGCCCTACTGTGGAAGCGCTGCAGCTGCTCTTTCTGCTCACGGAAAGCATTCTCCAACTCGGCCCGCAACACAGAGATAGTCTGGTTGAGGTCGCGTTCCTTCAGCACCGCGCCTGCCGGCAGCACCGCCAGCAGAAAAGCCGCTATAAGGATTGGGAGTTTTAACTTAAAACTTGAAATTTGAAATTTATGCATCGTTTATTCCTCTTCGTCGTCATCATCCTTGATAGGATTGATAATCTCGTGGAGCAGCACCTTCTTCATGGCCTGCACCAGCACATCGGCCATCATCTGATAACCGAGGTCGTTGGGATGGAGAGCCGTGTCGATAGAGAGCTTGGCCAGATTCTTCTGGCTGCCGCACAGACTGAAGAAGTCAGCCACGGGCAGACTCTCGTAGGCGGCTATCTCGCGGATCAGGTCGGCATAGTCCTTGAGGTAAATGCCATTGAGGGGATCGTCGCACTTGGCGGGCAGATAGGTGCCGAAGCCGTAGCCCTTACGCGGAGTGCAGAGCACAATCATTGCCTTGGGATTAGCCTTATAGATAGCGTCGATGAGACGTCGATAATTGGCGGCGAAGGTGCCGTTTTGAGTGTTGTTCTTATAGTCGTCGATTGTGCCTACAGGAGTAGAGTGACCCCAATCGTTGATGCCATGCTCGATGGTGTAGTAGTCAGCATGACCCACCTGACCGATGGCGCTCTCCAGCACACCACCGTTGACACCCTTGTTGGTAAAGCGCTTGAAGGGCAGCACCTCCCTCACCCTAGTCTGGTAGCCCTTGGTGAAGGCTGACGACACATTGTCGTTGTACCATGTGATGCTCGTGCCGAGGCTCATCCAGTGAGCGTCGATGTGAGCCGTGCTGTCCTCGGGCACCACAATCACGTCGTCGATGCCCAGTTCCCTGAGAGTCTCTTCGGGCACGGGGGTAAGGCTCCAGTGGTTGTAGCCACGCAGGTTCTCTGCCACGGCATCCACCGTCTGGCTCCAGTTGAATATCTTGCCCGTCTCATTGAGAGCGGTGGCGTTGTAGAGGCAGCGGCTGGTGAGGCGGTCCACATCGTCGGCCACAAAGAACTCACCTTCCTCCTCCATCTGGGTAAAGAGCTGGGTGTTCTCGGCCTCCTCGGTGCAGGTGATATCCTCAGAGTACCAGTTGGAGCCATTGCCGGTGCCTATATAGTAACCGGTAGCGGCGTTCTGGCAGAACCATCCGTCGCCATAGGGAGTCAGCTTATAGATAAACTCCTTCTGCCCCTCAGCAAACTTCTTATACTTCATGAGACCTGCGGAGGTGTCGGTGTACATGGCTGCGGGCACACCAAACTTCTCGATATACTTATCATGGCAGTTGGTCATATAGTAGAAACCTGCCCTCATGGGAGTGAAACCCTTGGCCCTGACATCGTCGTAGGCCTTCTGCAATGCCTGGCAGAGCGAGTCGCGGTTGATCTTCGTGTTGCGTATATTCTTCTTCGCATACTCGTAGGTAGCGTTGAACTGAGCCGCCAGTTTAGCATCGTAGTAGCCAGGAGCATCGATGCCCTTGGGGGTGAATGACGCCATCTCCCTTACCTTATCGAGCAACTCGTCGGCACGGACACAATTGAAAATTGAAACCTGAAAATTAAAAATGAGCAGAGTAATGAAAAACTTTTTCATAAGAGGTCTTGACTATTTATCAATTTGCTATTTACGATTTAAGTTATTTCTTTCCGAATATTTCGGCCATCTTAGCACCTATGGCTTTGTCGCGCAGTCCGCGGGCAACGATAGTGCCATCGGGACCAAAGAGAATTATCTCGGGAATACCGCTGATGCCGTAGACATCGGTAGCTATTTTCTGCGAGTTGATGATTTGCGGATAGGGAATCTTCTCTTCGTCGATAGCCTTGAGTGTTGCTTCGGGCTTGTCCCATGCTGCAATGCCGAGCACCACAAGGCCGGAGTCCTTGTAGGTGTTGTAGGCTGCGATGATGTTGGGCAGCTCTGCACGGCAGGGCGCACACCATGAAGCCCAGAAGTCAGCAAGCACATACTTGCCCTTTCCTACATAGTCGGACAAGCGAGTGGTCTTGCCCTCATACTCCACTGCGAAGTCCACAAACTTGCAGCCCACATCAGTCTTGGCGCGGGCTGTCATGCTGGTCTTGGTGCGAGTGACATGCTCCATCAGCGTCTTGTTGGCATGGTTGCGCTCACTGAGCCCTGCCTCCAGTTTGTTGCAGAGGTCAATCCACACGGCGGGCTTCAGTACATAGCTGCCATCCTGTATCAACAAATACAGACCATACACATCGGTGGTATGGCGACTGAGGTGCTGCTGACACAATTCACCCATCTCTGCGTAGAGTTTGTCGGTCTGACCGTCCTTGTATTTCTCTACAATTTCTTTCTCTGTCTTTTTGTAGCTGTTCAGTTCTTCGCAGATAGCAGTGCCGCTGGTCTGCAGCATGCCCTTCTCCGAGCCATCTATGCGGGTAGTGCCTTCGGTGAGGAAAAGATATGCCAGCGACACACCCTTGTCATCTTCGGAGGCGCCATCCTTGGTGCCCTGCATAATGCACTGCACCATCTCGGGAATCTCTCCCTCGATGGGCACCAATTCGCCATTGACCACTCTGACGGAGTCAATCACTTGCTCGCCTACGATATCATGTATGATAAACTGTCCTGTGAAGTCAGGGATACCGATGTTTCCTTCCAGACGGAAATGTAGCTGCGCCTGTCCCACGATAGTGGATAGGGCAAACGCCATAAAAAATAGTTTTCTCTTCATTTTCATATCGTTGTTTTTTTTATTGTTCAAGAGAGAAGAGAGGATCCCATGCGGGCAGCAAAGTCGGCTTCTGCTTGGAGAGTTCTGCCAATTTCTCAGGCACATACTGCTTCTCCACTACGAGGCGGAAAAGGTACTCGTCAAGCCAGCGGTCGCTCATCACGATGTAGCCGTTGTAACCGGACGTAGATCCCCATGAATTCTCAACCATCCACTTGATGGGCTTGTCGTTGGCATCGAGGTCAACGGCCATAAGACTCATGGCGTGGGTGGAGGAAGAGGCGAAAGAGCTGATGCGCTCAGCCTTGTTCATCGGGAAGTCTACACCAAAGATATCACCGTAGTTATAGATATCAGGATCGGAGTAGCCACGCTTGGAGTCGTTGCACTTGCCTACGTCGCACGACATGTAGAGCATGGTGCTGTCCTTTATACTGGCAATTGCCATCTGCTTGATATCGTCCATGGGAACATTGAGGAACACCCAGTTGGTGCCATCGTAGGTGTGGCGGTCGAGATCTATCTCATAGGTCTTGTACATCTCGCGCGAGGGGTCGTTCATAAACATAAGGTAGCTGCCCTTGAGGTCCTTACCCACATACTCCTGATAGAAGGAGAGCGGCGTGTATTCCTTGGTGGAGAGAGCCTTGTTGTCCTTGTCGCGGAGAGTGTAGGTGAACTGCTGGGGCGGCTGGCCGAAGCTGCGCACGAGCATCTTATAAATGACGGTAAGCATCTCCTTCTTCTTTGCCAGCAACTGCTTCTCATTCTTGCCCTCGGCAGCGAGCTTGCGAAGAGTGAGTCCGTATTCGCGCAGTTTAGTCTTAATGAGCGAAGAGTAGGTGCTGGTGTAGTTGGCAGAGTAAGTCTCCGGCATCACCTCAGCAGGAACAACACCATATTTAGTAATGATATCTATAGCTCCACAGAAGGTGCCACCGTCGCTCATGGGATTGTGGAAAAGCCACTCCACGGTGCGGTCGTCCATTGGCTTGCGGGCATTGTCGATGATAGCCTGGAGGAATAAGTTAGACTTCTCGAGCTGGTCGTAGAAGAAACAGTAGCTCTGCGAGAAAGTGAAACTGCCCAGGTTATACTTGGCAATCATCGGAGCGCGCAGCACGTTGAGAGCCGAGAAGAGCCAGCAGCGTCCGCTACCCTTCTGGTTGGTGATGCCCTTGGAGTTGATTTTGTGAGAGAAGTTGGTGTCAAACTGCACGTTGCTCTCTGTGTTGAGGGCCAGTATCTTGGGATCGTTGGCTGCCACAGCATTGTCGAGAGCCTTGTCGGCTCCCACTGACTTATAGCTGTCGCGCAGGGTCTGCAGAAGGTCGGAGGTTATCTCCTTTTGGCCATTGACTACTGACCATTGACCATTGACCATTAAGATTGTCAATATAAGGAAAAATGTCTTTTTCATATTTTTTTAGTTCTTGATGTACTCGGAGAAATCAGTGAGACGCATATCGCCCTTGCGGAGGAAGGTGTCGTGCATAGCGAAGGCTGCGCTGAGGCAGTGGTGGGTGTGTCCGCCGTAGGGCTCTGCGTAGCGGAGGTAGTCATTGAGCATGGGGCGGTAATCAGGATGAGCTACCTTGATAAGTTCCTTAGCTTTGTCCATAGCACACTTGCCACGCAGGTCAGCAACGCCATACTCAGTGATGACGGCATTCACGAAGTGGCTAGTGTGGTCGATATGGCTAGCGAAGGGCACAATGCTGGAAATGGCTCCCCCCTTAGTAGTACTGCCACAGGTGAAGATGGACAGGTAAGAGTTGCAAGTGAAGTCGGCGGAGCCGCCAATACCGTTCATCATCTTGGTGCCGCATATCTTGGTGGAGTTAACGTGACCGTAGATATCCACCTCAATGGCAGTGTTGAGTGAGCATACGCCGAGGCGTGCGATGACCTCGGGATTGTTGGATATCTCGCTGGGACGCAGCACAAGTTTGTCGCGATAGAAGTCCATATCATCATATATGCCCTTCATGCACTCGTTGGTAACGGTAAGCGAGCAAGCCGACGCGCTGAGCACGCGGCCCTGCTTCATGAGTGCCACGGGAGCATCCTGCAGCACCTCGGTGTAGATATTGAAGTTGGGCACCTCGGAACACTGGCCGAGAGCACCAAGCACGGCGTTGGCACCTGAGCCCACGCCGCTCTGGAGATTGAGGAAGGTGGGCGGGATAAGTCCGCGCTTCATATTGTCGAGCAGGAAGTCTGCCACATTCTGACCTATCTGCGTGGTGATGGGGTCGGCATCCTTGAAGGAGCGGGCCTCATCGGGAATGTTGCACTCCACTACACCCACGATGCGGTCGGCATCCACCTCTACATAGGGCTTACCGATGCGGTCGCTGGCCTTGGTGATGTTGACAGGGGTGCGGTGAGGATGATAACCCAGTTCATAGACATCGTGGATACCCATGCTTGCCTTGCTGTGGAAGGCGTTGAGCTCTATAATGATACCGTTTTTAGCAAGACGCGACACCGTGGGGCTGATGCCGCCTCCTGCGGTGAGGTAGATGTGCGCCTTGTCGCCAACGCGCTCTACCTCGCAAGCCTCGATGATGGCCCAGTGCACATCGCCGAGGTAACCCTGACGTATCTGAGTGGCCATGTTGGAGAGGTTGAGGTCGGAGTAAGCTATCTCGCCTGCGTTGACGTGCTTACGGAAATCAGAGTTAGTGGTGTAGGGAGCACGGAAGCCAATAGCGTGCTGATTGCTCAACTCGCCGTCGCAACTCTGTCCTGTGCTGGCACCAGTTAGAATGTTGATGACAAAGGGACGGCCTGCTGCATGCTCGGCCTCTGCCTTGTGTGCTATCTCTGCGGGCACGCTCTTAGGAGCGCCTGCCGGAGTGAAGCCGCTAAGTCCGATGGTCTCGCCGTTCTTTATGAGCGCGGCAGCCTCGGCAGCGGTAATGCGGGGAAATGACATAGTTTATTTACGATTTAATGATTTACAGATTACTATTTTATGTACTATTTCACTATTTCTCTTGCGATAATGCCGCTAAACGCGGCAAAGTTAATGAAAAGTAATTACATTCTCTCCTTTTTTGCATAAAAAATGCACAAATCTATTTGATTTGTGCTCCGATTGGGTTTCTTAACCCTTTTGCTTGGGTGAGATAGACCTTTGCCGAACCAAATTTGAGGTACATATCAAGCCTCACTGGCACATGGTTGGCGTCGTCGGTAACAAAGAAAGTTATCACCTCATTCTCTTCACCGTCTTCCTCCTCCACAAACGAGAGCTGCAGGCAGCGGTAGGTGTTCTTGCTGTCGCGCATCTTGACGTTGGTCTTTCCACGGTAAATCAGACTCTGCTTTGCCACCCCGTTGCCATCGCTCATAAGAAAATTGATGCGCTTACCCTTGGTCCAACCCGAGGTATCGTAATTGCGAGCCTTGAGCATAATGCTGAGCATATCGTATATCTGCTGTGAGCGTGTCTCATCTTTATTGGTGACGCGACCGCTTGAGTGGATGTATTGCTGACGGGCGCGACAGTTATTGCCCTGATAGGAGTACCACACCTCACGCTTTTTACGCTTCTTTCCCTCTATGTCGCGCTTGGCGTAGTAGAGCGGCTGCAGATTGTCGGCCTTGACATAGCTGGTGAGCGTATCGCGAAGCACGAAATAGCCGTCGGCCTTCTTGCTGCCACGCATAAGCAAGCGGGTAAGGTAAGCCGCAGTGCCATTGTAAGTGGAGTTCTTTATGGTCAGCGTGGCGGTGCCGGCCTTCACCCACACAAAACCCCAGTTGTAGTAAAGACTGTATTCTAGCTGCTCTCCCGGCTGGAAAGCGTTTTGGGCATAGCAAAAATTGAACATTAAATATTGAGCATTGAACATTATGCCCAGCAACAGTATCTTATACCTATTTCTCATAATTATTTTGCTTAGGTCTCTGCCTATCTTCTTTGGTGCGCCACTGCTTTGCGCGCTCCTCATTGCGATGTTGTATCTTTTTCTCTTTGTCGGGTTTCTGCTTCGTTATCTTGTCGGGCTTTTGCCTAGACAACGGGATGCGCTGCATGTCCCACTCCTGCTCCTGATCCCATTTGGCCCGCAGGCTGAGGGAAGACGGGAAATAAAAGACTTCCTCGGGCTGGCGGTCGGCAGCATAGTTGCCCTCGTCCCACTGTCCGTTGCCGTTGCGGTCAAGAAAAGCACGCATATAATATGTGCCCGGACTAACGAAAAAGAAACTGGCCTTCCCTTCGCTGCTACGCTCACTACGCACCACCTTGTCGGCATTGTTGAGCAGCTGCACTATGGCCATAGTGTCGTTGCGCCCCGTGAGCGTAGCGGTAAAGGTACAGTATTTGTCGAGCGAGGGAATGGTGAAGCGCTGCTCCAGCCTCTGCGAGGCCTTGCCATAGATGCTGACCATCGCCGCCGAGTCCACACGCAGCAGATACTGCTGCTCAGGGCGCCACTCGCCGTAGAGGATGCACTGCATCGTACTACCTTGC
>JAGCTG010000084.1 GCA_017963785.1 Bacteroidaceae bacterium
GCCAAAGCCAAGCAGGTCGTCAACTCACTCTGCAGTCGACTGAAGAACGATAAAGTTGCATTAGTAGTATTTGCCGGCAACGCTTTCCTGCAGATGCCTATGTCGGCCGACAATGTGTCGGTGAAGATGTTTCTGGACGCTATCAACACAGGCATGATTCCCACTCAGGGCACATCCATAGCTGAGGCGCTGAAGATAAGCAGCAACAGTTTCTCGGCACAGAAAGATGTGAAGCGAGCCGTGGTGGTGATTACCGACGGAGAGGACCACGAGGGTGGGGTGGAGGATGCGCTCTCCGAATTGAAGAAAAAGGGCGTAAGCGTTTATGTGCTCGGTATCGGCAGCACAAAGGGCGCTACTATTAAGCAAGGCAACGACTACATGCGCGACATCGACGGCAATATCGTGGTGACGCGACTCAACGAGGATATGTGCCGGCAGATAGCCAAGACTGCCGATGGCAACTACATACATGTTGACAACAGCAACTCAGCACAAGACCAACTGGTGGACGAGCTTAACCACCTGCAGCGCAGCGAGCTCAGCAGTTCGGCCTATGAGGAATACAACGACCTCTTCCCTTGGCTGGCAATAGTGGCACTCGTGCTGCTGGCACTCGAGGTAGTGGTGCAGCCGCGCAAGAGTCACTACTTCGACTCCTGGAACCTGTTCTCTGTGAGGCCTCCTCACAAGACGATGATGCTACTGCTGCTCATGGGCGTGAGCATAGCAGCCAGTGGTCAGTCGGCCACCAAGGTGCAGACACATAAGGGCAATATCTCCTTCAACAAGAAATTGGACTCCCTTGCAGTGATTCATTATCAGAAAGCCATAGCGCTTGACAGCACCAACTTCAAAGCGCATTACAACCTCGGTAACACCTATCTGCGGCAGGGGAAGGCAGAGGATGCTCTGCGAGAGTATGAGAAGAGCGCCGCCCTCTCACCGTCACGACTGGTGAAGGCAAGCATCTACCATAATATTGGTGTTATCAATCAGACCGCCAAACAGCTTGACAAAGCCATCGATGCATACAAGAAGTCACTGCGTGCTTATCCCCTTGATGACCGCACCCGCTATAACCTTGCCCTATGTCAGCATCAGCGCAAGAAGAATCCCAACCAGCAAAACCCGCAGCAAAACAAGGACGACAAGCAGGGACAGGACAAAGACAAGAAAGACCAGCAACAGCAACAAAACCAACAGCAAGATAAAAACCAGCAGAAGCAACAGCAGCAAGACCAGCAGATGTCGAAGCAAAATGCGGAGCAGATGCTGCGAGCTGTGCAGATGCGCGAACGGGAGACACAGGATAAGCTCAAACGCAAGATGCAGCCTGTGGGACGTAGGCATCTGGAGAAGAACTGGTAACCAGACCTCTCATGAAGCATATAATAATATCCATAATTCTACTACTCACAACACTGGGCGTAAATGCCGCTATCACGGTGACAGCCAAGGCTCCGGCTGCTGTGGGGGTAGGCGAGCAGTTTCGACTGCAATATACGGTTAACTCTACTGATGTGGCCGGCCAGCCTCATGTAAGTAGCATGGATGGGTTTGATGTGGTGTATGGTCCTGCCGTATCCACTAGCCAGAGTTACACTTCCATCAATGGCCACACCACAGAGAGTTCGTCCACCACATACACTTTCACTCTCATTGCTCGCAGGGAGGGCAAGTATCGTCTGCCTGCCGTCACGCTTAATGTCGGTGGTCACAACTATACGTCAAACAGTCCCACAGTGCAAGTGGTCAAGGGCGCAGTTAACGCCAACGCCAACGCTAGGCCTCAAGCACCCAGTCTTAAACCTCAGACCTCCAATATTCATCGTGTTGGTCCCGGCGATTTGTATATCGAGGTGTCGGCCAATAAGCGTACAGTGTATGAGCAGGAGCCGGTGCTGCTGTCATACAATGTATATACCACCCAAGCTCTGGAACAGTTGCAGGGAAAGATGCCCGACCTGAAGGGATTTGTGGCCAAAGAGGTGCCGCTGCCCCGCGAGAAGCATCTGAGCATCGTAAATCGCAATGGTCGCACGGTGCAGACCACCACATGGAGTCAATATGTGATGTTTCCGCAGCAAAGCGGCAAGCTCACCATTCCCTCTATTCCCTTTGAGGGTGTCATAGCATACGCAAATCGCAATGTTGACCCCGTCGAGGCATTCTTTTTCGGCACCAGCGCCACCACTCGCGTTAACCACACGGTTCATGCACCAGCTCTTGATATCACCGTGAAGCCGTTGCCGCCCAAGCCGGCAACTTTCTCTGGCGGTGTAGGCAACAACTTCACTATTTCGGCAGCCCTCGCCAGCAAGACACCACGTGAGAACGAGACACTCACATTGAAGGTCAAAATCAGTGGCACAGGCAACATAGATCTCATCACTCCGCCAGAGGTGCATTTCCCTGCCGACTTTGAGCAGCTCGACAATAAAGCCGTGGCAAACACCACGCTCACTCCCGAAGGCATGAAAGGCGACCTGGCGATAGAGTACTACGCCATACCCAACCATAAGGGACAATATGTTATCCCTCCTGTGGAGTTGACGTATTTCAGTCCTGCCGACGGGACATATCACACCATATCCTCCGGCAAGCCTGTGGTGGTAAAGGTAGCCAAGGGTAATCCTAACTCCTATGCAGCCCGCCAGCGCATGAAGAATGACGATATCCGCCATATTCATCTCGACCCCATTTCCGCTGGAAGTACTAACGGCAGTGGAGGTATGTTGCCAGTGGCAGTGATGTATGTGCTGCTCGTGGCATTATTTGTGGTGGCATACATGATATTGCAACTCAGGCAGCGCCGCAGTGCCGATGTGCAAGGCCGACTCTTGCGCAAGGCTGGCAGCAAGGCTAATGCCCGACTGCGTACTGCCCAGCGGATGATGCTGGATGGCAAGTCGTCGGAGTTCTATGCCGAGACACTCAGCGCACTGCGCGACTTTGTGGCCGACAAACTTGCACTGCCGGTAACGGATGTTACTAAAGAGAATATCTCCTCTCTCTTTACAGAATATGGTGTGCCAGAGGAACTCAGCTTGCGTTACAGCGAGGCCGTGAGTGACTGTGAACTGCATATCTACGGCGTAAGCACTGACAATGTTGAGGAGATGCAACGCACCTATAAAGCTGCCGAGGAGATAATCACCAAGCTCAATCCATTGCTTAAGAAAAAGAAGAAATAATGCGTACCTTATATATATATATAATATTGTCGTTGTTCACCTTGACGGTAAATGGTCAAGGGGCAAGGGTTAATGGTCAATCGTCTAAAGCTGCTGCCGACACTCTCTACTCGCAGCATCACTACGCTGAGGCTGCCGAGGCATACACCAGTCTGCTCAAGGCAAACCCCGACAATGCCCAGCTGCTATACAATTTGGGTAACTGCTACTACAGGCTCAAGGACATCCCGCACGCAATACTGGCATACGAGCGTGCAGCCAAGTTGAATCCTTCTGATGGTGACTGCCGCCATAACCTTACCCTGGCCCGTGCGCAGACTCAGGATAAGTTCTATTCATCGTCTGACCTCGACATAGCGTGGTCTATCAATAGCTTTGTCAATACATTTGGTGCTGCAGGCTGGGCTTGGCTCTCTGCTCTGGCTTTCGGAGTGATGCTGGCTGCAATACTGCTGATGCGCTTCAGCAATGTGAGATGGGTAAAGAAGTCGGCTTTCGCAGTGATATTGCTTGCTGTGGCGTGCATAATTCTCTTCATATGCTTATCTTTTGTACAGCGCAAGAAACATAGCGACCACTCCCATGCAATCATTATGACCACCACCAAACTGATGAGTACGCCCGACACCACAGGCACCAACCTCTTTACGCTACATGGCGGCACAAAGGTATCGCTCAATGACACCACACTTCCTGCATGGTCGGAGGTGTCGCTCAGTGATGGTCAGAAAGGATGGATTAATAATAATGATATGGAAAAAATTTAAATTTATTGCCGTTTCATTTTTTATTATTACCTTTGCATCTCAAACTTTATAACATTTTACTTCTTACATTTTACATCTTACATATAACATCTAATAATGTATAGAACTAAAACATGTGGCCAATTGCGCATCAGCGATGTAGGCCAGCAGGTAACCTTGGCGGGCTGGGTGCAGAGAACCCGCAAAATGGGCGGTATGACATTTGTGGACCTACGCGACCGCTATGGTATTACCCAATTGGTGTTTAACGAGGAGACAGATAAGGCTCTTTGCGATGAGGCCAACAAGCTTGGTCGCGAATTTGTGATTCAGATTGAGGGCACAGTCAACGAGCGCTACAACAAGAATCCCAAGATGCCTACAGGCGACATAGAGATTATCGTCTCTACGCTCAGAGTGCTCAATGCCAGTCTCACTCCGCCATTTACCATCGAGGAGAACTCCGATGGTGGCGATGAGCTTCGCATGAAGTATCGCTATCTTGACCTGCGTCGTAGCAATGTGAGGGCTAACCTCGAGCTGCGTCATAAGTTCTGTCTTGCTGTAAGGCATTTCCTTGACAGCAAGGGTTTCCTTGAGATAGAGACCCCCGTGCTGGTTGGCTCTACGCCAGAGGGCGCTCGCGACTTCATTGTCCCCTCCCGCATGAACCCTGGCCAGTTCTATGCATTGCCCCAGAGCCCTCAGACACTCAAGCAGTTGTTGATGGTGGCTGGCATGGATCGTTATTTCCAGATAGTGAAATGTTTCCGCGATGAAGACCTTCGTGCTGACCGCCAGCCAGAGTTTACGCAGATAGACTGCGAGATGAGTTTTGTGGAGCAAGATGATATCATCCGCACTTTTGAGGCGCTGACCAAGTATCTCTTTAAGGAGGTGCGCGGCTATGACCTCGGCGAGGAGCCATTCTTGCGTATGCCGTGGATGGAGGCAATGACTCGTTTCGGCTCTGATAAGCCCGATATGCGTTTTGGCATGGAGTTTGTAGAGTTGATGGATGTGCTGAAGGGCACTGGCGAGTTTGCCGTCTTCAACGAGGCTGAGTATATCGGTGGTATCTGCGCCAAGGGCTGCGCCGTATATACTCGCAAGCAGATAGATGAACTTACCAACTTTGTAAAGAGTCCGCAGATTGGTGCCAAGGGTCTTGTCTATGCTCGCGTTACCGAGGAAGGCATCAAGAGTTCCGTCGACAAGTTCTACAGTCCCGAGGTGCTCAGCTCACTAGCTCAAAAGATGGGCGCCGAGGTAGGCGATCTCATCCTTATCATCAGTGGCTCTGATGCCATGAAGGCTCGCAAGCAACTCTGCGAACTGCGACTGTTGATGGGTGAACGCCTCGGGCTGCGCGACAAGAACAAGTTTGCCCTGCTTTGGGTTGTTGACTTCCCGATGTTTGAGTGGAGCGACGAGGAACAGCGTCTCATGGCTATGCATCACCCGTTTACTGCCCCCAAGCCCAGCGATGTGCCCAAGCTCGATACTGATCCTGCTTCAGTGCTAGCCGATGCTTATGATATGGTCTGCAATGGTGTGGAAGTAGGCGGTGGTTCTATCCGTATCCACGACGCAGTGCTGCAAGCAAAGATATTCGAGGTGCTCGGTTTCACTCCCGAGAAGGCACAGGAGCAGTTTGGCTTCTTGATGAATGCCTTCAAATATGGTGCGCCTCCTCACGGTGGTCTGGCCTACGGCCTTGACCGCTTCGTCAGCCTCTTTGCCGGCCTTGACTCTATCCGCGACTGCATAGCCTTCCCCAAGAATAACTCCGGTCGCGATGTCATGCTTGACGCTCCTTCTGCAGTTGACCAGGCGCAACTCGACGAATTGCAATTGGCGCTCGACCTTAAATCATAATAAAACTAGGACTTATGGACCAGACACAAGAGAAAATGGTGCAAGATGCACAGGCGCAAGCCATGGAGCAGGCACAACAAGCTGCAGAGCAGGCTCGCATTGCTGCTGAGGAGCAAGTCAAGGAGATGCAACGTAAGCAGATGGAAGATATGCCGAAGGAGTATGCTAAGTCGATGGCTAAGCAGGAGCTTAACAGGGTTGTGTCGCAGGCACTCCCTGACGAAGTGAACCGTCTCAGGTGGGGTGGAGCACGTGCCTTGCCAGTCATTGGCCCTATCGTGCAGTGGATAGACAATATTCAATGGCTGCGCAGGTTGTTTGGCGGCTCGAAAGACTAACAGACAAGAATATCGCCACCTATTCGGGTGGCGATATTTCTATTCTTTTATAGTATCAAGGATTTGGCTGACCTTTTCCTCCATCGGTAGTGTGCCGTCAATCCAATGGATAATGATGCCGCGGCGCTCCATACCGCGAAACCATGTCATCTGTCGCTTGGCGAACTGATGAATGGCAATCTCCAGGTCGTGCACCATCTGGTCGTAGGATATTTCGCCTATGACGTGTCGAGTGAGATACTTGTATTCTAGCCCATAGTATATGAGGTCTTCGGGAGCGATTCCGCTGTCGAGCAAATGGCGCACTTCGTCAAGCATCCCTGCTTCCAGTCTGGCATGTAGTCGCTCAGTGATACGTTGTCTTCGCAATTCGCGGGGTATGTCAATGCCAAATGTTACGTTGGGAATGGTGGGGAAGGAACGCTGTTCTGCCGGAATATGCTGATAGAATGTCTCAATCTCTATTGCGCGGATAGCACGCTGGGGGCTGTCAACGTCAGTGGTGTTATGCAGAGTTTTGAAGGAAGAAAGGATTTCTGTCAATTCTGCCAGGCTCTTGCCTTCGAGGGAGCAGCGCAGCGGCGGATTGGCCGGAACATCAAAAAGCCTGTAGCTACGTAGCACCGACTCCACATAGAGACCGCTTCCTCCACAAAAGACTACCTTTTTGCCGCGCGAGGTGATGTCTTGATAAGCACACAAAAAATCACGCTGAAAATCATAGACAGTGTATTTGCTGCCGGCTGGCACAATATCTATGAGGTGGTAAGGAACGCTGACCTTGCCATCCTTGTTGATAGCATATTCGTTTAGGTCCTTGCCGGTACCGAGATCCATGCCGCAATACACCTGCCGACTGTCGCCGCTGATAATCTCAGCGTCCAGGCGGACAGCCAGTGCTACGGCAAGGCTCGTCTTGCCACTGGCGGTGGGACCAAGGATAGTAATCATTCTGTTCACGCTGCAAAATTAAGATAAAAAGGCTTCCCTGCAAAACAGAAAAGCCTTTTTGTTATTATAAACTCGTGGTTTGCTTACTTCAGCTCAGCGAGATACTTGATGGTGCGTACCATCTGAGAGGTGTAGCTGTTCTCGTTGTCGTACCAAGCAACAACCTGAACGAGAGAGTTGCCGTCGCCAATCTTGGAAACCATAGTCTGGTTTGCATCGAACAGTGAACCGAACTTCATACCGATGATGTCGCTGGAAACGAGCTTCTCCTCGGTGTAACCGAATGACTCGTTGGTAGCAGCCTTCATGGCAGCGTTGATGCCCTCAACAGTTACCTCACCCTTTACTACAGCGTGCAGGATGGTGGTAGAACCTGTGGGAGTCGGAACGCGCTGTGCAGCACCAATCAGCTTGCCGTTCAGCTCGGGAATAACGAGACCGATAGCCTTGGCAGCACCAGTTGAGTTAGGCACGATATTCTGGGCACCGGCACGTGCACGCTGAACATCACCCTTGCGCTGAGGACCGTCGAGAATCATCTGGTCGCCGGTGTAAGCGTGTACGGTGGTCATGATACCGCTCTGGATAGCAGCGAAATCATTCAGAGCCTTGGTCATGGGAGCCAGACAGTTGGTGGTGCAGCTTGCTGCAGAGATGATAGTGTCGGCAGGAGTCAGGGTCTTGTGGTTAACATTGTAAACGATGGTGGGCAGGTCATTGCCGGCGGGAGCAGAGATAACGACCTTCTTGGCACCAGCCTGGATGTGGGCAGAAGCCTTCTCCTTGGAGGTGTAGAAACCGGTGCACTCTAGCACTACGTCAACACCCAGCTCGCCCCAAGGCAGCTCAGCTGCGTTAGGTATTGCATAGATAGTAATCTCCTTGCCATCAACGATGATGGAGTTGTCGGTAGCCTCAACAGTGTGCTTACCTTCGCCAAACTTGCCGGCGAAACCACCCTGAGCAGTGTCATACTTCAGCAGGTGAGCAAGCATCTTCGGGCTTGTAAGGTCATTGATTGCTACTACTTCATAGCCTTCAGCCTCAAACATCTGGCGGAAAGCAAGACGGCCAATGCGGCCGAAACCATTAATACCAACTTTTGTTGCCATAACTTTTAAGTTTTAAAGTTTATTAATATGTAAGATTATGTGATTTTTGTGGAGAAAAATGCTTTTTTGACGAAAGTTTTCTCTAAAGCGGTGCAAAATTACGAAAAAGTTTTTATTTTTGCAGTGCATACCGCAGAAAAATATTGAAAACTCGAAAAATAAACTTTCAACCTTAAACATTATAAACATGGGTTTTATTAAAGAATTCAAAGAATTTGCCATGAAGGGCAACGTGATGGACATGGCTGTCGGTGTAATCATCGGTGGTGCGTTTGGTAAGATTGTCAGCTCGTTGGTTGACGATGTGATCATGCCGTTGATAGGCAAGCTCACAGGTGGCGTGGACTTCACCACACTGGCAGTTACCCTTGGCGATGGTGAAAATGCTGCTAAGATTACTTACGGCAATTTCATCCAAAACATCATTGACTTCCTTATTATCGCCTTCTGTATCTTCCTCATGATCAAGGGCATGAACAAGCTCAACAAGAAGAAGGAAGAAGAGCCTGCACCCGCACCCGAGCCTAGCAACGAGGAGAAACTGCTTGGCGAAATCCGTGATCTCTTGGCAAAGAAATAAAAATTACTAGGTAATGAATAAGCTTAACTCCATACTGGTGGCAGTCTTCATGGCTGCCGCCAGCGTTGCAGTGTCTGCACATGATGTGGACTCTGTAGTCGTGGCAGGCCCATACGCTGTGCAGAAGCCACTTATGATAGACACCGTCAATGCCAAGCAGGCCAAGCTGGCAGAGACTTTTGCCTTTGACACTCCTCTCTCTCTTGATGCAGTGAAGCAGGGTAGGCCGATGGCACTTCGCGATCTCAATTCCGACACGTCGCTTCGCGGACAGCTCATCATGGCGGCTTTTACCTTCAGTCTCGACCGCTACGCCAAAATTAATATTAAAGCCGACGGCCCCAAGCATAAGAAAGTTTTTGTTAATGGCAAAGAGGCCACTGGTTCCAAAGGGTATCAGCGCGGTCAGTACACTGTGGTCGTTAAGTTTATTCCCGACACCACTGACCTTGCAATAAAACTTGAGCCAGACAGCGCAAATATCCCAATCGTCAATTGTCAATCGTTAATTGCCAATAACAAACGCTCCTTCACTCTCGACGATGTCATGGAGATGAAGCACTTCACCGGACTCGGTATCTCACCATCTGGTCGCTATGCTACCATCAGTACTTGGTGGTACGACCACGAGGGCAAGCAGCAGCGCCACAATGAACTCCTCAATCTCGCTAGCGGCAGCCAGAGCGTCGTTCCTCTTGGCGGCCTACGATGGATGCCTCGCACCGACCGTCTCCTAGGCATTCGTACCGTTGATGGCAAGCGGCAGCTCGTTAGTTATTCGCCCGATGACTTTAGTGAGCAGATACTTTGCGCAGACCTCCCCTCCGACAACTACGCAATGTCGCCTACCGAGGATTTCCTCATCCTTACCAAGAGCGAGGATGGTCCCGACCGCGAGAGTGGAGTCTATGAGATACTCAACCCCGAAGACCGTCAGCCTGGATACCGCAAGCGTACTAACCTCTCGCGCTTTGACCTTAATACTGGGCTACTGCAACCCCTCACCTATGGCAATCGCAATGTTACCCTCGACGCCATAGCTCCCGATGGCAGCTACATTATCTTCACCGTAAGCGAGAATGCCATGGGCCCGCGCCCCACAGAGCTCAGCTCTGCCTATCGTCTCCACCTGCAGACCATGGAGTGTGATACCCTCTTCGAGCGCGACGGCTTCGTCAGCACTCTGACCTTGCTGCCCGGCACCGACAAGCTCCTTGTCAAAGGTAGCGCCGAGGCTTTCCATCGTATTGGATGCACATTGCCTGAGAACCTTATCCCCAACTACTATGACTTCCAGCTCTTCCTGCTCGATATCAACACCCGTCAAGTGCAGCCACTTACTTGCGACTTTACTCCTGCCATACAGACAGTCAAAGCGCAGCGCGATGGAAAAGCTGCCTATTTTACTGCCGAAAATGGTGATTCCGTCAGTCTCTACCGTTATAACGTAGCCAACTCAACTATCACCCGTCTCGACCAGTCTCTCGAATTGGTGCAAGACTTCGCACTTTCCACCGACGGTAGCACCATGTTATATTATGGTAGCGGTCCTTGCACTCCCGAGACACTGTATAAAGTAGATAAGTTGCAAAGTTCGAAAGTACGGAAGTCCAATGATAAATTTCAAGCTTCAAATTCCAACTTTCAAAAACTATTAGACTCCGACCCCACTCGTATGGCAGAAGTCGCTCTCGGTACCTGCCACGATCTGCGTTTCCATAGCAGCCGTGGTTATGACCTCACCGCATTCTACTACCTGCCGCCCGATTTCAATCCAGCCGCCAAGTATCCTGTCATTGTAGATTACTACGGTGGATGCACTCCCACCTCCAAACGCTTTGGCGGGGGTGGCCATTATCCTGCTCACTACTGGAACGCGCTGGGCTATGTGGTGCTCTGCTGCAATCCCTCTGGCGCCTCTGGCTTTGGACAGGAGTGGGCGTCGCGCCATGTAAATACTATGGGCGAAGGAGTTGCAGAAGATATTATTGAGACAGTCCGTTATTTCAGTGACCACAATGCGTGGGTTGATGCTGGTGCCATTGGCTGCGTCAGTGCCAGTTATGGCGGCTTTATGACACAGCTGCTGCTGACCAAGACCGACCTCTTTGCCGCAGGCATCAGTCATGCTGGAATCTCTGACCACACTAGCTATTGGGGCGAGGGCTATTGGGGTTACACATATAGCCAGGTAAGTGCTGCCAACTCCTATCCATGGACACGCAAAGACCTTTACGTAGATCGCTCGCCCCTCTACAATGCCGACAAGATACATACGCCGCTGCTCTTCACACACGGCACTGCCGACACTAATGTGCCAGTAGGTGAGAGCATACAGATGTACACAGCTCTTAAATTGCTCGGAGTGCCCACCGCCTTTGTCCTCGTCGAAGGTGAGAACCATGGCATCATGGACTTCCATAAACGCAAGAAATGGATTAATACAATGGTTGCATGGTTCGACAAATACCTCAAGCACCAGTCCGAATGGTGGGATGCCATCTATACACCGAAGAACCTATAACATATTGAAACATAAATAGTAGAGATTATGAAGAAAACAGTTTTTAATGCTATCCCCGCGTTGTTGATAGGGGTAATTCTTTGCATTGCCAGCAGGCAGGAGGCAAAGGCAACAGAGCCAACCGATTATGAGATGGCAGCTTCCGTGGCAGAGGCTGATATAATCCCGGGTCAAACCCCGAAATCTTTCTTAGAGAACTTCTATAAAGGCCTTGACGAGGATCTGCTAGACTATGCTTTTATCAAGAAACATACTACGCGCAAGGCCATTAAGTATCTGGCAGACAACTATGATTATGACTGCGACACTGATGAGTGCCTGGCTACATGGATATTTCTTTACGAGGGCGGGGGAGACATCGGTCCGCTGAAGACACGCACTTTCGAGATGCTTAATAAGACAACCTGTAAGGTTACCCAGATCTATGAAGTCTGTGATTCCCAAGATTATGAATACATAGTTAAGTTAGGCTTGGTGAGAATAGGCGATAACTACAAGATCGACACTATAGAGCCCATGGTCAAGCAATGATTAAAGTCCTCTTTATCTGCCTGGGAAATATCTGCCGTTCACCGATGGCAGAGACAATTTTCAAGCACCTCGTAGAGCAGCGCGGCCTTGAAGAATGTTTCGAGGTGGACTCCGCAGGTCTTATTGACTACCATGAGGGAGAGCAAGCCGACAACCGCATGCGTCGCCATGCATCGATGCACGGCTATCATATCACTCACCGCTCACGCCCCATAGAGCTTGCCGACTTCACCCACTTTGACTTTATCATCGGCATGGATCGTCATAACATCCGTGCTCTTGAGTCTATGCAGCCAGCGGGTAGTTGTGCCCAGATTATGGATATGGCATCATTTCTGCGCAATCACCAGGCAGACACGGTTCCCGACCCTTACTACGGTGGAGACCAAGGTTTCGAGTACGTTATTACATTGCTTGAGGATGCGTGTGCCGCGCTACTCGACCATCTCTCCGACAATTAATGAGTGATGTTACAAAATGTAAAATGTGACTATTTTTTGCAATTACGAAATAATATGATTATTTCTGCGTTATAATAAAGAAAGCAATAAGAAAGTAAAACTCTAAACACAAATATCATGATTAAAAGAAATCTTTTCCGTTTGATGGCCTTGATGATGGTCACAACGCTGTGCATGGGCTTCGCAGCCTGTGGCGATGACGACGATGACAACGATTCCCCCATCGTGGCTACATGGACTAACGTAAGCAATGAAAACCAAGCGTTCCAGTTCAAGTCGAATGGCGAGGTGATAAATCATCTCGTTAATCCTAAGCTCAAAGGCGTGGTTGACAACGAGCTCAGCGACTCAGAAGTGGAGAGATATGTATATGGCACCTACACGGTGAACGGTAACAGTTTCACTATCACTTGGACTAACGAGAAGACTCTTGTGGTAAAGAGCGACAACTCACGTGAGTGGGTGGAGAAGACTTACAGTCCTGCTAAAATTGATGAGGGCACGTTTACCGTTACGAGGGACATTGACACATATTTCCTCACCCTCAATACTGACGAGGGTGGTGGTATCTCTTCTACCTGGCAAGGGTGGAGTGAGTAAAACATCGCTAGCATTAATTTTAGATAAATAATAGAGGCGGAACCCGATGGGCTCCGCCTTATTAAGTTAATAGAAGATAGAGAATAGTGAAAAGTCTCTAACTCATAATTCCTACACCAGTCCATGTACGGTGACGCCCTCGATGCCGTTGGCAATCTTGGCAATCATTCCCTGGAGAGCCTTGCCGGGGCCACACTCGGTGAAGTCGGTGGCACCGTCGGCGAGCATAGCCTGCACCTCGTAGGTCCAGCGTACGGGAGCCGTGAGCTGGGCGATGAGATTCTGCTTGATCTCGTCAGCGTCGGTGTGAGCCTTAGCGTCAACGTTTTGATAGACGGGACACTTAGGTGTGCTGAACTCGGTAGCCTCGATGGCTGCCTGCAGCTCATCCTTGGCAGGCTGCATGAGGGGCGAGTGGAAGGCGCCGCCTACGGGCAGTGGCAGTGCGCGCTTGGCACCAGCGGCCTTGAGGGCCTCGCAGGCAGCGTTGACTGCCTCCACATTACCGGAGATAACGAGCTGGCCGGGGTTGTTGTAGTTGGCTGGCACTACGATGTTGCCGGGCTTCGAAACCTCAGCGCAAACACGTTCTACGGTCTCATCGTCGAGGCCGATGATGGCTGCCATGGTGGAGGGGGCAGCCTCGCAGGCTTTCTGCATGGCCATGGCACGCTGGCTTACGAGTTTCAAACCATCCTCAAAGCTGAGGGCGCCGGCTGCCACAAGGGCACTAAATTCGCCAAGGGAGTGACCGCCTACCATATCGAAGTCGGCTTTGTCACCTGCGCAGATGGCGCTGATGACGGAGTGTAGGAACACGGCGGGCTGGGTGACTTTAGTCTGCTTCAGTTCTTCGGGAGTGCCCTCGAACATAATCTTGGTTATTTCAAAGCCGAGTATCTCGTTGGCTTTGTCGAACAACTCCTTTGCTTTAGGGTTGCTGTCGTAGAGGTCTTTGCCCATTCCGGGGAACTGGGCTCCCTGACCAGGGAATACGAATGATTTTTTCATAATTGGTATGGTTTTTGTTAAGGTCCTTAAGATTTTTAAGGTTCTTAAGGTCTTAATTACTTTATATTATTCCTATTATTTCGTGTATGTCGGCGAGGTTGTGATTGTCAAGCCATTGATTAAGGCCATCTACTATCTTGCCAGTGACAGTGGGGTCAATGAAGTTGGCGGTTCCTACTTGGATGGCGGTGGCTCCTGCCATAAGGAACTCGATGGCATCAGCGGCGGTCATGATACCGCCGAGTCCGATGACGGGAATTTTGACGGCATGAGCCA
>JAGCTG010000085.1 GCA_017963785.1 Bacteroidaceae bacterium
CCCACTCTCGCGCACCTAAGAGTGGGATTAAATTTCACGAGAGTGGCTTTAGAAAAAATAAGAGTGGGGATAATTCACCCACACTAGTCCTGGTCTTGATACTGGTAGCAGCCGGCGTCGGCGGTGGGGGTGCGCTTGCGGCCGAGGCGGTCGAGGGGATAGAACTGGCTGGTGATACCGGGGTCGCCGAGTCCGCGGGCCTTGCTGTCGTCGCGGAGATTAAAATCGAAGTAGAGTGACTGGAGGTCGAAGGGCACGAAATTGCGTGCACGGGTGATGCTGTCCTTGGGCTCTTCCCAGACGTTGTTGATTGACTTTTGACCCTCGGTACCTGACTCTTGAGTGTTTATCTCGGGTGTGCAGAGCAGGCTGTTGCGGAAGGTGAAGTTGAAGGGCACGCCCTCATCCTCGCTGCGTTCTCCAAAAATCTCGTCGGAGGCATAGCCGGTGACGATGGAGTTGATGATGTCCAGGCGCTGCAGAGGGCACGGGCGGTTGTCGATGGTGTTGCTGAAGACGAGGGCGTTGCCGCGCATGGCGGTGAAGGGGTTGAAGCTGGCTATGGTGCAGTGGATGAACTGCTGGTCGCCTCCCTGGATGGTGACGCAGTTGCCCTCGGCATTGCTTATCTGGGTGTTGCCGATGAAGGCTTGTGTGCTGATGAGGGTGAGTGCGTCTTGCTTGGCGTTGTGGAGTATGGAGTTCTCAATGGTCAGCTTGAGCTGGCTGACATCAGAGGAGTCGCATACCACGCCGTAGTTGGAGGAGTGTATGTCGCAGTAGCTGAGGCGGTTGCCGTAGGAGGAAGTGGTGAAGGTGATGCCCTGCCATTGATTGTCGATACGGTCGTAGGGCTGGTGCTTAAACATGTCGTCGAGGCGGTGGCCGCGGATGGTGACGGGCTGCTCGAGGGTGCCGTCGGCAATGAGCGTGCCCCGCACTTCAATGTATGCCTCGGGGCGCATCAGCAGGGTGGTGCCTGCGGCCAGGGTGAGGGTGGCTCCCTCTGCCACTACGAGGCTGTCATAGACGACGTAGGGTCGCGAGGCGGCGAGGGTGGCGTCAGATTTATAGACCGTGCCGCGCAGCTCGATAGCATCGAGGCTGTAGCCCTGCAGCACTATGCTCTGGCGCTTGCCGTTGGCCAGGGTGAGCACGAGGCTGGCCTCGCTGAGCGCTGCATCGTCTTGGTCGATGTCCTTGGCGTTGAACTGCAAGAAGGCAATCAGGCTGTCCTTGCCGCGGCAGTCGATGGTCGATTGACTCTCGCCTCTCGCCTCTCGACCATTGAACGATGCGCCATCTACATTGGCGAGGAACTGCGTGGCATCCTCGCCTTCGATGGTTACGGATGTGATGGACAGTCCGTCGGAGTTGTCGTTGTAGATGGTGAGGCTACGCGTGGCGGAGGCCGTATGGGTTATCACGGTGTCGAAGTCGATGGTGTCGGCCGACAGGCGGAAGGTGGCCCCGGCGGGCGTGGGGAAGTCCTCGTCGCTGATGCACGACGTAACGGACAACACACTAAAGACTGCACTCAACAGATAAAGGGCGTATTTCATAGCTGCAAATTAAATATGGTACCCGCAGGAGTTGCGGATACCATATTATAACGCAAAAATAATAGAATTATTTTGGCTCACAGGTTAAATCCTTAGCCGACGATAAAACAAAAACCACAAAGAAAAACAAGGTAACGATATAGGTGTTGGCACTGGCAACAATTCAAAACAATCTGCCTAGCCACATAATCAAAGAAAAACAAAGAAAACCCTTGTCTGTGCAGCATGCTCTGCGAGCATTACCTATAGTAGCAAGTCAAAATTCTGTTTAAGCAAGCTTAACCATCTCTTTGCCTGGCAACCATAGGCAGCCTATGGCTGTGCTGCACAGTCAAGAAAAACATAAATCACAGTAAGATTTAGCTTAATGGCTTAGGTGGCTTAAACCATTGACAATTGACAATTGACCATTGACGATTAAACAGTAAACCGTTTTTATGGTTTTTGTTATAACTTTTGCAAGCACGCCAGGGGTTGGACTTGTGACAACTGCTATATTATTGCCAAAGACAAAGAAAAAGACTTTGAGACATCTTTCATCTAGAAAGCGGAAATGGTTTTGCTTTTCGCATCGTAGTAGTATTTTTCGCACTGGTCTCTGACGGGTGCAAAATTATATAGTATGCCTATGGGTATGTTGGCCAGCCGCATATAATTCCACAGTTGTTGCCGTTGTTCTGCTCCCAAAGAAGATATAGCTTTGCATTCTACTGCAACATTTCCTTTGCAGAGAAAATCTATATAGTGTTTGTGTTCGAGAGGGCGTCCGTGAAATGAAACTTGAAAATAGTATTCTTTCACGAATGTCACTTGCTTTTCTTCAAACGACATTTTCAAGGCTTCTTGGTATATGTATTCGTTCAACCATGGGCCTAGTTCCTTGTGGACATCCTGACAGCAGCCTATGATGTCATAAACATGTGATTTTAGCTGTGTCAAAATGTTTGTTTCTATGTTTGAGTTGCCAGCTACCTTCATTCTGTCTTTAGGTTGTATGCCGAGCAAAAGCTTTTCTATGTTTTTCTTGTCTGTGCTGTAGAGTCAACGACAAAAGTCTATGGTTGACAGGCAGAGCAATGTTTAAGCTTGCTAAACAGTGCAATGCCTGGCATCTATAGACAAATGCTCGCAGAGCATGCAGCACAGACAAGTGTTTTTGAGGTTTTTGTTATAAAGCGCCAACTATAGGGTATCGCCGGTGACCCATTATTTTGCCGGGATGTTCTTCAGCACGTCGAGCAGGTGGTCCCACACCATCTGCACGGTGGGGATGAGCAGGCACTCGTCGGGCGAGTGAACTCCGCGAAGTGTGGGGCCGAAGCTGACCATATCGACGTGGGGGTATTTGAGCGAGAAGAGTCCGCACTCCAGTCCGGCGTGTATGGCGAGTATCTGAGGCTCTTTGTTGAAGATTCGCTTGTAGCTCTCCACCGTTATCTTGAGCAGCGGGCTCTGCGGATTGAGTTTCCAGCCCGGGTAGCCGTCGCCTTCCTCCACATCGGCTCCTGCGAGCAGGAACACGCCGCCTACCATCTGTGAGGCGTTTTTGCGTGCGCTCATGATGTTGGAGCGCTGGTTGGTGACGACGACGATTGACCATTGACCATCGCTCTCACTCTCTACCAGGTGTATGCTGGCGAGGTTGGAGGATGTCTGCACGAAGTTGGGTATCTCCTGGTCCATAGCGAGCACTCCGTTGGGCACACTGACGAGGGCGGTGACGAGGCGGTCGGCGGTGGAGAGGTCGATAACCTTGTCGGCTGCGTCGGCCGACTCAAGGGTGATGGTGAGGTTGGGCTCAGTGGCGGAGAACTCCTCCTCAAACTCGGCGGTCATGGTGTTGACGAGCACGCGCACAGCCTCTTTGTGCTCCATGGGCACGCAGCACACGGCAAAGCCGTCACGAGGTATGGCATTATGGAGGCCGCCCGACTGTATGTCGGCTATGCGCACTCCATATTGACGCATGGCGGCGAGCATGCGCACGAGCAGCTTGTTGGCGTTGGCGCGCTTCTTGACAATGTCGTCGCCGGAGTGGCCGCCGGTGAGGCCGCTGACCTGCAGCTTGAAGAAATACTGTCCTTCAGGCGCGGGCTCCATGGAGGGGTGGAAGGTGACGGTGGTGGTGGCTCCACCGGCGCAGGAGATGAATATCTGGCCTTCATCCTCTGAGTCGAGGTTGATGAGATAGTCGGCCTTCATAAAGCCTGGCTCAAGCCCTAACGCTCCCACGAGGCCCTCCTCCTCGCACACGGTGAACAGACACTCCAGCGGACCGTGCTCGATGGTGTCGTCCTGCAGTATGGCCATCTGCATGGCTACGCCGATGCCGTCGTCGGCGCCGAGGGTGGTGCCTTTGGCTCTGAGCCAGTCGCCGTCAACATAGGTCTGGATGGGGTCTTTGGTGAAGTCGAAGTCCAGGCCGGCCACCTTCTCGCACACCATATCCATGTGGCTTTGCAGCACTGTGGCCTTGAGGTTTTCATAGCCCGGGGTGGCAGGCTTGCGAATAAGCACGTTGCCCACTGAGTCCTGAAGGGTTTCGAGGCCGAGCTTGTGGCCGAAATCTACGAGAAAGGCGCTCATCTGCTGCTCCTTGTAGGAGGGGCGGGGAATCTGATTGATCTGTGCAAAGCAGTCAAAGACGGCTTTGGGTTGGAGGGTGGTTGATGTCATAAGAGTTATGTTTTTATGTGATTTTGTTGTGAATTAAGATAAAATAACATACACTTTTTGGTGCTTAATCGAATTAAAAAACTATCTTTGCACTTTGTAATAGTGGCGAAGACATTTTTCTTATGCGCTGCGAATATAGTAAAAAATGCTCAAAGAGGTGATATTTGTTCTGCTAATTGTGGCAATTGCGGTCGTTTTGCTCTGCATCCGGCTGCTGTTTGGCCGCAAAAATGTGGTGAACAGTCACATCGAGGGCAACCGCGAGATGGCCCGGCGAGGCATACACTGTGTGAGGCATCAGGACATGGAGGCTCGCCTCAATAGCGGACTGAAAATAAATGAACATTAAACCCAATAAAATGAAAAAGACATTCTTGTTTGCGCTGCTTATGGGCTGCGCTGTGATGATGAGTTCGTGTGGACAGAAAGAGGTGAAGACTGCAAAGGATGGTACCAAGGCTGAGGCGGTAGCCGATGACCAGGGAGTGAAGATTGCCTTTGTGGACATCGACACGCTGATGGCCAAGTATGAGTATTATCTCGACTGCAGCAACCTGCTGGAGAAGAAACGCACCAGTATCAGCAACACACTGAACAACAAGGGCATCGCCCTGCAGAAAGAGATGGCTGACTTCCAGGAGAAGGTGCAGAGCGGACTGGTGAGCCAAGACCAGGCCACCAAGATGCAGGCTGCACTGATAAAGAAGCAAAACCAGCTGCAGAGCCTGCAGGACAACCTGGCAGAAGAGTTCCAGAAAGAGCAAAACAAGTACAACGAGGCTCTGCACGACTCTATCGACAATTTCCTGGCATCCTACAACAAGACCGCAGGCTACACCTACATCCTCTCGCGTAGCAACGACAACATTCTGCTCGCCGACCCCAAGTGCAATATTACCGATGAGGTAATCAACGGCCTTAATAAGCGCTACGGCAAGGGAGAGAAAAAAGCCGAGTGAAAAAAGACAAATCACCTCTTATCTCCACCAAAGCTAAATACTTGCAACCATGAAAATAACTATCCGCTGTATCAACGACGGCAAGAGCTATCAGGTGAGCGAGGGCGCCTCGCTGCTCGATATAGGCCATCAGATAATGCCCGACAAGATGTCGGAAATCGTCGTAGGCAAAGTGAACAACAGGGTAGCAGGCCTTACTGCCAGAGTCTATAACAACTCCGATATCGAGTTTAGCGGCATCGCATCGCCCTATGGGATGAGGACATATACCCGCACTTTACTGTTCATACTGAGCAAGGCCGTCGGCAATCTCTATAAAGGCGTCAGCGTCAGTGTGGAGGCGCCCATCTCCAACGGCTACTACATCTGCCTCCGCCACTCGCATGGCAGATTAGTGGACTCCGCAGACGTGCGCAAGGAGATGGACAAACTTATAGCCCAGAATCTGCCTTTCGTGCAGCAGCGCAAGCCCGCTGACGAGGTGATAGCCATGTATGAGAGGGCAGGCATGACAAGCAAGGTCAAGCTGCTTCGGAGCACCGGTCGCCTCTACACCACATACTATACCCTCGACGGATACCCCGACAACTATTACGGAGCACTCTGCCCCTCCACCGGATATATCAAACTGTATGGCCTGGAGAATTATTATGACGGACTGTTGCTGAGGCTGCCCGACCCCGCGGTGCCCAACAAGCTCAAGCCTGCCATCAAGCAGGAGAAGATGCTCGAGGTGTTCAACACCTACCACCGGTTGCAGGAATTGGGAGGAGTGCGCACCATCGGTGACCTCAACGAGGTATGTGCCCAGGGATATACCAACGACGTGATTAACGTATGGGAGGCATTCCAGGAGCGACAGATATGCCACATGGCAGAGGACATAGTAGCCAAGAGGACCATCAAGATGGTGCTCGTGGCAGGCCCTTCGTCTAGCGGCAAGACCACATTCAGCAAGCGACTCAGTGTGCAGCTGATGACATGCGGATATAAGCCCGTGCCCATTTCGCTGGATGATTATTTCGTGCCGCGTGCACAGACACCGCGAGATGAGAAGGGCGACTATGACTACGAGACTATCGAGGCCCTCAACCTGCCCCTCCTGGCCGAGCAGCTGCAGCAGCTGTTTGAAGGCAAGGAGGTGGAGCTGCCGCGCTACGACTTCGTCACCGGAGAGAGTGTGCCCAGCGGCAAGCACCTCAAGTTGCTGCCCCATGACATAGTGGTCATCGAAGGCATCCACGCCCTCAACCCCAGGCTCACCGAGACCATCGACGACCTGTATAAATATAAGATATATGTGTCGGCGCTGACCACCATACAGCTCGACAACCATAACTATATCTCGCCCAGCGACAACCGACTGATGCGCCGCATAGTCAGAGACGCCCAGTTCCGCGGCAGCTCTGCAATGGACACCATACGGCGCTGGCCAAGCGTCAGGGCGGGTGAAAGGAAATGGATTATACCGTTCCAAGAGAATGTGGATGTGATGTTCAACTCCGCTCTGGTATATGAGCTGGCAAGCCTGAGGTCTCAGGTCATGCCTCTGCTGGAGATGGTGCCTGAAAACGAGCCTGAGTACTACGAGGCCTTCCGCCTGTTGAAACTGCTGCGCTACATCAACCCCATAAAGATATTCGGTACGCCTCAGCCCTCGCTGTTGCGCGAGTTCCTTGGAGGCAGCACATTCAAATATTAAGCCATGAACTACGGATTTGTAAGGGTGGCAGCCGCCATACCCAATGTGAGAGTGGCCAACTGCGAATATAATGCTGACCGCATACGTCAGTTGGTCGTCAAGGCAGAGGAGGCGCAAGCCGAGGTGGTGTGTTTCCCCGAACTCAGCATCACGGCCTACACCTGTCAGGACCTGTTTGCCTCGCAGCAGTTGCTGGACAAGGCAGAGATAGCCCTGATGCAGATAGCCGACATCACCCGCCCGCTGAATGTGACGGTCATAGTGGGCATGCCCGTCAGCTGTGATGGCATGCTGCTCAACTGCGCCGTGGTGATTAACGGCGGCAAGATTTTGGGCGCCGTGCCTAAGAGCTACTTGCCCTGCTACCGCGAGTTCTATGAGATGCGATGGTTTGCCTCGGCAGTCAAGTTGCCGCCCATTACCGCCATGCTGGCGGGACAGACAGTAACCATCGACCGTCGTCAGGTGTTTGTGACACCGTCGTTCAAGTTTGGCATCGAGATATGCGAAGACCTATGGGCTCCCATGCCGCCGAGCACACAGCTCGCCCTCGCTGGGGCAGAGGTAATCTTCAACCTCAGCGCGTCTAATGATATCGTGGGCAAGGAGGACTATCTCAACAGCCTGCTCGCTCAGCAGAGTGCACGCCTGCACTGCGGTTATATCTATTCCGGCTGCGGCTATGGTGAGAGCACCCAAGATCTTGTCTTTGGTGGCAAGGCGATGATTTACGAGAACGGTCATCTGCTGGCTGAGGCTCAGCGCTTCTCTCTTGAGGAACAATTGATAGTGAGCGAGGTAGATGTAGAGCTTCTGCGCTCTGAGCGCCGCACCAACACAACCTTCTCGGCCAGCGCGGCCAGCTTCAGGAGCCCTGTCGGCAGGGTGGAGGTGCCGCAGGCGCCCGTGGTGTATGAAGACTTCAGCCTGACACGCTCTGTTGCTCCCCATCCTTTTGTGCCAGAGGGCAAAGATCTCTACGAGCGTTGCGAGGAAATCTTCAATATCCAGGTAAGGGGACTGGCCAAGCGCATCGACCATGTGAAGTGCGACACCCTTGTGCTGGGCATCAGCGGCGGCCTTGACTCTACGCTGGCATTGCTTGTCAGCGTCAAGGCGTGCGACCTGCTGGGGCGCCCTCGCCAGAGCGTGGTAGGCATCACTATGCCAGGCTTCGGCACCACAACCCGCACATATACCAACGCCACCAACCTGATGAAGATGCTTGGCATCACCATACGCGAGATAAGCATTGCCGAGGCTTGCGAGCAGCACTTCCGCGACCTTGGCTACGACCCCGCAGCCCGCGATGTCACCTATGAGAATGCCCAGGCACGTGAGCGCACCCAGATACTCATGGACGCCGCCAATCAGATGAACGGAATAGTCATCGGCACCGGCGACCTCAGTGAACTGGCTCTCGGATGGGCCACCTACAACGGCGACCACATGTCCATGTATGGTGTCAATGCCTCTGTGCCCAAGACACTCGTGCGCCATCTCGTGGTGTGGACCGCACGCAACCTGGTTGACGATAACTGCCGCACAGTCCTTGAGGATATCGCTGCTACGCCTATCAGTCCCGAGTTGCTGCCAGCCGATGAGCAGGACAACATCACGCAGAAGACCGAGGACTTGGTCGGCCCCTATGAGTTGCACGACTTCTTCCTCTACCACACCCTGCGCCACGGCTTTGCACCTCGCAAGACAGAGTTCTTGGCGCGCACCGCCTTCGCAGGCAAGTATGATGACCAGACTATCCGCCATTGGCTGCGCACCTTCGTGCGCCGATTCTTCCAGCAGCAGTTCAAGCGTTCATGTATGCCCGACGGCCCCAAGGTCGGCTCCTGTTCACTCTCTCCGCGCGGCGACTGGCGCATGCCCAGCGATGCCGATGCCGCGCAGTGGCTCGAAGAATAGAACGATTGAAGAATTGAAAACTAAAAAGTGAAGACAATATACAGTATAATACTGGCACTCATGGCCGTAGGACAGCCATCGGCGGGCAGGAGCGAAGCAGCAATGCACCATGCTCCATGTTCCATGCACAATGAAACAGACGGCATCACCCTCTTTGCCGTGGCTTCGCTGCCGCAGGGAGTGGACGAGGTGTATCTTAACGACAGCGTGATAGTAACCGTTACACTCTATGCCAATGTCAACTTCGAGAAGATAGACAACAAGAGCAACAAGCTCCCTTCCGTCAAGAAGAGTACGGTTCACCGCTATCATGCAGGGCGCCGTCTCACTCAGGACATCGCGGCATACAAAGGCAAGCGCTACTATGCCGTCCGTGCCGAGCAGTATGCCGTCACTCCTTCTGCACTGGGAGAGATAACCTTTCCCGCGCAACAGTATAACGTGGTGCTCAGCGTGCAGGAGAAGCAGCAAGCC
>JAGCTG010000086.1 GCA_017963785.1 Bacteroidaceae bacterium
GCCCGGCGGCACGCCCACGCCATGGCAAAAGACTCCATGTCAACGGCATCGCAGCCGAGGTCTTCCTCCGGCGCGAACACGAAGTTGTCGCCCGTGTTGATGCACACGGCAACTGACGTCGTCTGACCATCGACGACAGAGGGCAGCTCCGCCCCCCAGCTCAGGTCGCTCATATCGAGCTCCCTGCACACTCCATCGATGGGCAGGCGCTGCATGTCGCGGTCAACGAACCGACGGCTCACCAGGATGTCGCCTACATTGTGGCGGTAGCTGCCCACGGTGCCGATATTGAGCACAGCGTCGGGCTGATGCTCGGCGATGGCGAAGGCCAGCGAGGCCGCCGCCTGCGTCTTGCCGATTCCGGTGATGACCTCCACTACCTCTGCATCCTTGATGCACAGGGTTATCTTCTCTGCCTCGAGGGCATAAACAACGAGCAGCTTTTTCATTTTCTATTTTACGATTTAAGTATTTATATAAAAAACGGAACTTTTCTTTGGATATTGTCAAGGAAAGTGCTAACTTCGCGGCGCAAAGTGCTCGAATGGTGGAATCGGTAGACACGAGGGACTTAAAATCCCTTGCCCCGGAAGGGGCGTGTGGGTTCAAGTCCCACTTCGAGTACAAAACAACAGACCCCTTCTCATCTCCCCCATTTGGGGACGACAGGAAGGGGCCTGTTTTTCGGATTATTTAGTCAAGGGTCGAGGGTCGGCGCTGCGCGGTTTATCGCGCTTCGCGCTTTGTTTTCGTTCTTATCCCTTGAACCCGTTGCGCTTTGCGTAGTTGAGGGGAGTGCGGTCGTATTTCTTGGCAAAGGCGCGGCGGAAAGTGCTGACGGATGCGAAGCCACAGTCGCTTGCAAGGTCACGGATGCTGTGGGTGTTCATATAGTCCTTTGTGTGGAAGAGCTCGTCGGCCTTCTCCAGGCGAAGCATATTGACATAATCGTTGAACTTGCAGCCCTTGATCTCGTTAATCATACGAGAGGCATAGGTGCGGTTGGTTACCAATGCTGCTGCCACTTCCTTGAGTGAAACGTCTTTGCGAAGATAGAATTTTGTTTTCTTTGCCAGATCGTCAAGCCTCTGCTCCAGACGACGGTTGATTTCGTCCTTTTCCAATCCGAATGGTAATGAATTAGGTCTTTTCATGATACTGTTTTATTGTTTTTTTTGTTAATTTTGTCGTTGTAGGCGCAAAGATAAAACAAAAACTCTGTATCCGCAAGTTTTTTCGGCTTTTTTGTGGTATTTTTTTAAACTTTTTCATTTTTGATTCAAAATGAGAAGGGGGAGAGCCTACCCCATAGATAGCAAGCGCAAGGCATCGTTTTCGGCTGCTTCCATTATGGCTCGCTGGCCTGGTCCTTTGTCGTCGATGCCACACAGATGCAGCACTCCATGCACTATCACGCGATGGAGTTCCTCGTCATAATCGGTGTGCTGCTGGGCTGAGTTGCTGCGCACGGTGTCGAGGCTGATAAAGATATCGCCATTGATGACATGGCCTTCGGTGTAATCGAACGTTATGATATCGGTGTAGTAGTCGTGGGAGAGGTACTGGCGGTTGATCTCAAGTATCTTCTCGTCGTTGCAGAACACATAGCCTAACTCGCCTATGGTATAGCCGTAGCGGGCTGCCACCGCGCGCAGCCACCGCGTGGTGTCGCGGCGATGGAGGTGGGGGAAGGGAACGGCTTCGCTGTTATAAGATATCATCGGTTAGCGGTTAAAAAGATCGCGGCTCAGAGGCCGCGATGAGGGTTAGCGGTTAGCGTTAATCGAAGAGGTCGGGCATTGTGTCCTGAAGGCCGAAGCGGCTGCGGCCGAGGTGGCGGTATGCCAGGTCGGTAGCTTCACGGCCACGGGGAGTGCGCTTGATGAAGCCTTCCATGATAAGGAAAGGCTCATACACTTCCTCCACGGTGCCTTGGTCCTCGCCGATGGCGGTAGCGATGGTGGTGAGGCCTACAGGGCCGCCGCCAAACTTATCGATGATAGTGGTGAGGATGCGGTTGTCTATCTCGTCAAGGCCGAAGGCGTCGATATTGAGTGCCTCCAGTGCGAGGTGAGCGATGTTCATATCGATGCGTCCGCTGCCCTTGACCTGGGCGAAGTCGCGCACCCTGCGGAGCAGGGCGTTGGCTATACGCGGCGTGCCACGCGAGCGGCTGGCTATCTCGCCCGCTGCATCGCTGTCTATCTCCACATTGAGTATGCTGGCCGAGCGCATCACGATGGTCTTGAGCGTGGCGGCGTCGTAGTACTCCAGGTGCAGGTTGATGCCAAAGCGTGCTCGCAGCGGTGCGGTGAGCAGTCCGCTGCGGGTGGTGGCTCCCACAAGGGTGAAGGGGTTGAGGTCTATCTGTATGGAGCGCGCCGATGGCCCTTTGTCTATCATGATATCGATGCGATAGTCCTCCATAGCGGAGTAGAGGTACTCCTCCACTATCGGCGACAGTCGGTGAATCTCGTCGATGAAGAGCACGTCGTGTGGCTCAAGCGAGGTGAGCAGTCCTGCCAGGTCGCCGGGCTTGTCGAGCACGGGGCCGGAGGATATCTTAAACCCTACCTGCAGTTCATTGGCTATGATATTGCTGAGGGTTGTCTTGCCGAGTCCCGGAGGGCCGTGGAGCAGTGTGTGGTCGAGCGGCTCGCCACGATACTTGGCTGCCTCCACAAACACCTTGAGATTGTCCACCACCTTGTTCTGGCCATGAAAGTCATCGAAGGTCAGCGGGCGCAAGGCGTTTTCGTAGTCTTTGTCGGTTGAGTAGCCACTCTGCTGGGCTCTTATGTCAAAGGTGTCGTCCATTGATATTATTGAGAATTGAGGATTCTTACTTTTTAGCTCTCACTTCTTACTTTCCAAAAGCTGGAGGGCTCGTTTCACTATTTCGCTTTCCTCATTCATGATGACGTAGTACTCGTTCATCTCCCAGAGGTCGCGGGCCACAAGGGCCTTGAGCTGCAGACACAGACGCTCGATGGTCTGCCGCAGCTCGTCGTCGTCGACGGGCTTCACATTGGCTTCGCGTCCCTTGCTGATGATGCTGTCCACGAGCTCCTGGGGCACCTCGAAGTCGTTGCGGAACTTGTCGAAGTCCTTGTACTTGCTGCTCAGCTCCTTGCGGTGGTTGTCATACCAGCTCATGTAGGTATTGATTATGACGTTCTTACGGCTCAGGTCGCGATAGTGCTTGGTGTAGATGGTGGTGTCGAGGGGCACAAAGATGTCGGGCATTATGCCTCCGCCACCATACACCACGCGGTGCTCCTTGAGGGTGTAGCACTTGAGCGAGTCGGCAAAGTGGATGCTGTCGAGGTGCATGAGCTCGCCGTTGTTGTAGCGGTTGAGCACGTCTTCCTCATATTCTTTTTTCTGCCCTTTCTTGTAGGGCTTCTGTATGCAGCGCCCCGAGGGGGTGTAGTAGTGGGAGACTGTCAGGCGCACCATACTGCCATCGGGCAGTTCTATGGGGCGCTGCACCAGTCCCTTGCCGAAGGTGCGGCGACCTATGATGGTGCCGCGGTCGTGGTCTTGCACAGCACCGCTGACTATCTCTGCTGCTGAGGCTGTGTACTCGTCAACGAGTATCACCAGCGGCCCCTCTCTGAAGATGCCGTCGCCGGTAGCGGTGTGGCGCTGTCTGGGCACTGCGCGCCCGTCGGTATAGACCACGAGGTCGTTTTTCTCCAGAAACTCGCTGGCCACGGCGTAGGCTGCCTCCAGATAGCCACCACCGTTGACCTGCAGGTCGAGGATAAGGCTCTTCATGCCTTTCTTCTTCAGCTTCTTGATGGCTTCGTGCAGCTCATCCTTGGTGCTGGCGGCAAAGTTCTCCAGACGTATCATTCCGATGCCGGGCCTAATCATATAGGCAGCGTCGAGCGAGTGGAGGGGTATCTTGTCTCTCACCACGCGGAAGGTCAGCGTTTCTTCCACACCGCGGCGATTCACTCCCAGCTTTACCACTGTGCCCTTGGGGCCGCGCAGGCGCTTCATCATCTCCTCGCGTGCCATCTTCACTCCGGCTATCGCGGTGTCATTGACAGAGATGATGCGGTCGCCCGCCAAGATGCCCACTTTCTCAGAAGGCCCCTTGGAGATGGTCTGTATCACCACAAGGGTATCGTTGAGGATATTAAACTGCACGCCGATGCCCTCGAAGTTGCTGTTGAGGGGCTCAGTAAGGCGCTTGGTCTCGTCGGCGGTGGAGTATGTGGTGTGGGGGTCGAGCTGTGCAAGCATGCCCTTGATGGCCTCGTCGGCAAGCTTGTCGGTGTTGGTAGTGTCGATATACAGGCTCTTGACGGCTGCCAGGGTAATGCCCATCTTCTGCACTGCGTTATTGATGTCGATGCGCTCCTGGAGTGTCTGCCCCGCAGCATTGAGCAGTGGGAGGAGTGCTAATGTCAGTATGGAGAGAAGGTGCTTCATTGGTAAGTATTTCTTTATTTTCGCGGTTTTGCCGCTCAGTCGTGAGTTTTGGTCGGAAGTTTATTATTTACGGCAGGAACTCGCTGACGTCGCGGCCATTGTGCTGAATCTCGCGCACCAGGCTGGAGCTGATGGAAGCCAGCTCGGGACGGCTGAACAGCAGCACGGTCTCCACGCCACTGAGTCGGTAGTTCATGTCGGCGATGGAGCGCTCATACTCATAGTCTTTCAACGAGCGAACGCCGCGCAGTATGAACTGTGCGTCTTGCTGGCGAGCGAAATCGGCAGTGAGTCCTGTGTAAGCGCACACCCCTACCCTGTCGTCGTTGGCGTAGAGGGCGTCAATGGTTGACAGGCGTGTGTCGGTGCCCTCAGCGGGCTGCTTGTTCTCGTTGATGCCTACGGCTATCACTATGCGGTCGAATATCTCGAGACCGCGGGCTACTATGTCGGCATGTCCCTTGGTGAAGGGGTCGAAGGTTCCGGGGAAGATTGCTGTTTTCATATAAATAAAATTTTGAAGTTAATTTTGTTACTCGTCAGGCACAAAGTCTTCATCGGGTTTGTCTTCCTCGATGACGAGGTTGTTGATGATGAAGCTCTGTCGCTCGGGCGTGTTCTTGCCCATGTAGTAGCTGAGGAGGTCTTTCACCTGGTCGGTCTTGTGGAGGCTTACCTGTTCGAGCCGTATGTCGGGGCCGATAAACTCCTTGAACTCATCGGGCGATATCTCGCCGAGTCCTTTGAATCGCGTTATCTGCGGGTCGGGGCCCAGTTCGTCGATAGCGCTGAGGCGCTCCTCCTCGGAGTAGCAGTAGCGTGTGATATACTCCGAGCGCTCGTTGCTGTTGCGCTTCTTGAGCAGCGCGGCACCTGCCGCATCGTCGTCAATCTTCGGCGCCTTGGCTGCGGAGCGCACCTTCTTCTTATTGTTGCGCACGCGGAAGAGCGGTGTCTGCAATATATACACGTGGCCCTTCTTGATAAGGTCGGGGAAAAACTGCAGGAAGAATGTGAGCATGAGCAACCGAATGTGCATGCCATCGACATCGGCATCGGTAGCCACGATGACCTTGTTGTAGCGCAGTCCGTCGAGTCCGTCCTCAATGTTAAGCGCTGCCTGCAGCAGATTGAATTCTTCGTTCTTATACACCAGCTCCTTGCTCTCGCCGTAGCTGTTGTAGGGCTTGCCTCGCAGGCTGAACACAGCCTGTGTCTGTGCGTCGCGGCACTTGGTGATGGAGCCGCTGGCGGAGAGTCCCTCGGTGATGAAGATGGCGGTGTCGAGGCGCGGGTCATTGTCAGACTCCTCTGCCCCACGGCGTGACTTGGGGGCGGGGTCGTTGTAGTGGACTATGCAGTCGCGCAGCTTGGGATTGTTGATGTTTATCTTTTTCTGTTTCTCCTTGGCTGCCTTCGACACTACGCTGGCCATCGCCTTGCGGTCGCGCTCCGACTCTTGTATCTTCTTCTGTATCTCCTCCGCCGTCTCAGGATGCATGTGGAGGTAGTTATCGACGTTTTTCTTGATGAAATCGCCCACAAACTTGTTAACGCTCACTCCCGACAGGGGGAAGGGCTTGCCGGAGGTGTCTTTCTCCGGCGCCATGGTGAGCGAGCCCAGCTTTATCTTGGTCTGGCTCTCGAAGGTGGGGTCTATCACCCTTATCGCTATGGCAGCGACCAGTCCGTTGCGGATGTCCACAGGCTCATAGTTCTTGCCGAGATGCTCCTTGATAGCCTTGGCGATATGCTCCTTGAAGGCGCTCTGGTGGGTACCGCCCTGCGTGGTGTGCTGGCCGTTGACATAGGAGTAGTATTCCTCGCCGTTCTGGTTGGCATGGGTGAAAGCGATGTCTATGCCGTCGCCCCTGAGATGAACAATGTCGTAGAGGGCGGTGTTGGTCATATTGTCGTTGAGGAGGTCCTCCAGTCCGTTGCGACTGACGATGCGGTGATTGTTATAGATGATGGAGAGACCCGTGTTGAGATATGTGTAGTTGCGGAGCAGGCCTTCCACGTGCTCGCTGCGGAACTTGAAGTTCTTGAACAGTGTGGGGTCGGGTTCGAAGTAGATGTAGGTGCCGTTCTCCTCGTCGCTCTTGCCGGTGGTGTCGCCTGTCAGTTTGCCACGCTCAAACACCACTTCGTGGTACTGCCCCTCACGGTAGCTGCGCGCCACAAATTTCTGACTCAGCGCATTGACGGCCTTAAGGCCCACACCGTTGAGACCCACACTGGCGGTGAAGACAGAGGTGTCATACTTGGCACCCGTGTTGAGGCGGCTCACGGCATTGAGCAGAGAACCCAGAGGAATGCCACGGCCATAGTCGCGCACCATGGCGCTGTGGTCGTCCTTCACCTCCACCTCGATGCGCTTGCCGAAGCCTTCGTTGAATTCGTCAATACTGTTGTCGATAGTCTCCTTGAGTAGCACATAGATACCGTCTTCGCGGTAGGAGCCGTCGCCGAGGCGACCGATATACATACCCGGCCTGCGCCGGATATGCTCCATGTCCTCCAGGTGGATTATCGACTCATCACCATAGTTTATTTTCTTCTGTTCCTCAGACACAACGTTATTTACTATTTGACAATTTACGACTTACGATTTATTTTATTTCTTTGGCGTAGCAGCGGCGACGCTTGTGAACACGGCTTTCCAGATACTGCCACTGCGACTGTATTTTCTCGTTTACCTCCAGCTCGGGGTTGGTTTCGCCCCACTCAAAGCCCTTGGCGATATATATGGGTATGAGGTCGGCAAACATTATCGCGTTGACGCCCTTGCCCTGATACTCCGGCTTGATGGCTATCAGCAAGAGGTCGAGTATTGGCGGGCGCTTGATAAAGAGCGCTTTGAGCAGATGCCACCAACCGAAGGGCCATAGCTTGCCTTTGGCACGCTGCAGGGCCGTAGAGAGAGAGGCCATCGATATGCCTACGCCCACCAGCTCGTTCTGCTCGTTCTCCACCAGGGTGACCATTTCGAGGTCAAGGATGGGCAGATACTCCTTGATATATTGGTCAATCTGTCCCTTGGTCATCTCAGAGTAACCGAACAAGGGCTTATAAGCCTCGTTCACAAGGTCGAAAATCTTGTAGCCCAGCCCGGTGCGGCGTATCTCCTTCACACTCTTAAACTTGCGCACATGCAGCTTCAGACGCTCCTTCACTATGCGGGCTATCTTCTCGTACTGCTCCGGCAGTCGCTCCGGCACCTTGAGCTGCATCTCTATCCAGTCGGCCATCTTGGTCAGCCCCAGCTGCTCCAAGTGGTGGGGGTAGTAGGGATAGTTGTAGATGGTGGCCATCGTGCTCAGCTCCTCAAAGCCTTCTATCAGCATGCCCTCAGCATCCATGTCGGTGAAGCCCAGAGGGCCCTCCATAGTGGTCATGCCATGCTCCCTGCCCCACTGCTCCACTGCATCGAGCAGAGCGCGGCTCACGTCAAGGTCGTCGATGAAGTCTATCCATCCGAAGCGCACCGCCCGCTTGTTCCAGGTGGTGTTGGCGCGATGGTTGATAATAGCTGCCACGCGCCCCACAATCTTGCCGTCGTGATATGCGAGGAAGAACTCTGACTCGCAAAATTCGTAGGCGGGGTTTTTGTCGCGCCGGAATGTCTTCATGATGTCGCTATACAAATCGGGCACCGAATAAGGGTTTCCTTTGTACAGCTCATAATTGAAGCGCGCGAACTTCTTCAGTTCCTTCTTGGTAGTTACCTTGTGTATGGTGGGTATCATGCTGCAAAGATACAAAGAAATTAGGAAATAACCAACAAGAGCAGCTTTAGTTTCGGCAAAGTCAGCGTTTTTTTTGACAAGAACGGCCTTTTATTCCGACAAGAACGGCTTTAGTTTACAACAACGTCGCGCTTTTTTCGGTAAAGGCGCGATATTTCTCAGCGAAGTACGCGATTCTTATTTGTTGTCGGAGCCGAATATATTATAAAACGGCTCCGACAACAAACACAGATATCGCGATTAAACTAACCCGAAACAAAGAGATTACTCGTGCATGTTTTGAGCATGACAAGTGTCAACCACGGTAATGGTATCGCCCTCAATGATATAGGCATAATACCATTTACTGGTGTTGGCCATGTGATACCCCCTCCACCGGCTAATAGTTGGTTCGCGGCGAGGAAGTGTGCGCTCGATGGCATAGATGTAGAAGATGGCATCGCGGATGTTGCGCTCCATGTCTTCGAACGAATATGTATGGCGATATTTTAGAGCTACGTTCCGATAAAATGTCCTGATATTAGCTACGGCCCGCTTTGCATAACGGTACTTATACGGCATCTTTCAGGTCGTAAACAGATTTAACATCGCTCATTACCAGTTCGTAGGCTTCCTCAAGGGTATAGAACTCCTTGTCCAAAGGCTGCTGTTCGTAGCCTTTGTCCTCAAAGAGGGACTTGTCGGTGTAGTCGATTCCTTTCATATTTCTATTTTGTTTAGCTTTGATGGTGCAAAGATAGGAAACAAATCCTAAAAAACGAAGAAAAAAAGTGAGAAAATGATTTGGATGGGATGTTTCTTGAGATATGCTAAGAAATTTCGAAAGATTTTTGAAAGATGTGAAATTTGTTTAGTAATTTTGTGGACGAAAAAAAATAGAGCTTAAATATCTACAAAAATAAACTTGTTGCAAATGGTACATAATCTTACTACCACACATAGGTTCCTCGTAATCATGTTCTACGCAGGATTGCTTACGCTATTTGGCATGACAAGTTGTAATAGTGACTCTGATGAAGATATAACAAAAGATCAATTATCTGAGTTACAAACAAAACCTATACAAGAAGAGGCAAACTCCGACCAGATTCGTAGTGTTTCCGAAGAAAATAACCTTTTGGAAAATGGAAATCTTGAACAATGGATAATGTTTGCCACTTATGATACGCCCTCTGGCTGGTTAAGTCACAACAACCCTAATGTTAAGAAGAACACTAATATTGTTTATGAAGGAAATTTTTCTGCGAGGATGAAATCCACGGAATCCGGCTCTACTGCTCGCCTAGACCAGCGAATTGCCGTAACCCCAACCAACACAATAAGAATTCGTTTCCATTATTATATAGAACAATGGAAGGCAAAGGGTGCACGTACTTACTGTTATTTCAGAACTGATGCTGCAGAAAAATACAATATTCCTACAGATAGCTTATACGCTTTTTATGACAAAAATGATTATCACATAATCCGAGGAGGAGGCTACGGGAAGACCTACCTTGCTGACAGTTTAGGCGTATGGCTTACTTTTGATGAGACAATACAAGTTCCCCCTACAGCAAACTATTTTGTTTTTGGGATTAATAGCTACTATGGCACATCTCTATATATTGATGACTGCAGCATAAGCGATATTACTGAACAAACAATTACTGGTATAACTTCCATAGAGTATAAATAACTAACAGAAGCAAAGATAGTGCCAATTTATAATAGGGATGATATAGACATTTATAGGAGAATATAGGGGGGTAAGAGGGTAAGATTTTAAGATCTTTTTATTAAGGACGGTAGAGCAATAGTGACTATAGGACACTCTCCATACTTTCACACCCCCTCGTCGCTCGCGACGCTCTCCTTTGCTTAGGGAGAGAAAATAATAAATCCCTAAAAATTGTTAATTTTGTGGATAGTCGGACAGAAATGCGTAATTTTGCAGATAGTATGGCGAAGATACTGGCGATAAGGTTTTCTGCTCTGGGTGATGTGGCGATGACTGTGGCTGTGCTAAAGTCGTTTGCTGACCGCTACCCGGAAGATGACATCACGCTGTTGAGCCGCCCCGTGGCTGCTGCGCTGGTGGAGGGACTGTCCCAGAACGTGCATCTGCGCTCAGTAAACCTGGCCGACTACAAGGGACTGGGTGGCCTGCGCCGTCTGAGCCGCGAACTGATATCCGAAGGCTATGACATGGTGGTGGACTGGCATGATGTGTTGCGCAGCAAGGTCATCCGCTTCTTCTTCAAGCGTGCAGGACGCAAGGTGGCGGTGCTCGACAAAGGTCGCAAGGAACGCAAGAAACTCATCCGCCGCCATAACAAGAAACTGGTGCAGCTCACCACGACGCCGGAGCGCTATGCCAAGACGCTGGAGGACGCGGGCTACCCCATAAGGCTGGAGCCATACCGTATGTTTGGCGACAGACCGGCAGACATTGCCGAACTGCACGACATCGTGGGCGAGAAGACTGCCGGCGATATCTGGGTGGGCATAGCTCCATTTGCCGCCCACGAAGGAAAGATATACCCGCTGCCACTGATGCGCGAGGTGATTAAGGAGCTTGACGCCAAAGGAGTGCACACCTTCCTGTTCGGCAACGGCAGCGAGGAGCGCCAGTGGTGTGAGAAGCTGGAAAGCGAGAGCAGCCACGTGACATCGCTGATAGGCAAGAGCGACCTGCGCAAGGAGCTGCGCCTGATAAGCAATATGGATGTGATGGTGACGATGGACTCCGCCAACATGCACCTCAGTGCTCTGGCCGGCACAAAGACAGTGAGCATCTGGGGCGCGACGCATCCGATGGCGGGATTCTGCGGACAGCAGGTTGAGGGCAGCGTGCAGGTGCAGCAGGAGGGGCTGGAATGCCGACCATGCTCGATATTCGGTAAGACGAAGTGCATGCACGGCGACTACCGGTGTCTGACTACCATCTCTCCCCAAAAGATAATTGAAACGCTAAAGGCATTTAATATTTAACAATGAGTCATTTAACTATTTAGGAATTTTCTATGGCTTACAAGATATTATATGGATTTTTGTACTTAATGTCGCTACTGCCGATGTGGGTGCACTACCGCATAAGCGACATAATGTTTCCCCTTATATATTATATAATAAGGTATAGGCGCAAGGTGGTAAGGAAAAACCTCACACGCAGCTTCCCCGAAAAGGAGAGTGCGGAGATCAGGAAGATTGAGAGGAAATTCTATCGCTTCTTCTGCGACTATATAGTGGAAAACGTGAAGTCGCTGACTATCAAGAAAGAAAATATGATGAAGCGCATGCAGTTTCACAATATGGAGCTGGTGAGCGAGTGCTTTGAGAAGAAGCAGTTTATATTCTTGTATCTCGCCCATTTCTGCAACTGGGAATATATCGCATCGCTCAATTGGTGGATGCCTGAGGGTACGAGCACTGCGCAGCTCTACTCGAAGCTGCACAGCGACAGCATGGACCACCTGTTTTACGACATACGCCAACGCTACGGTGGCGAGAATATCAATAAGAAAGAGGCTCTGCGTCGCATCATGGCCATCAAAAACGAGGGCAAGAAGGTGCTGATAGGCTTTATCTCCGACCAGGCTCCCAAGCGTGAGAACATACACCTGTGGGTGGATTTCCTGCACCAGGACACGCCAGTGTTTACTGGCACCGAACGTATTGCGAAGAAGGTGGATGCTGCCATATTATACGGCAGGATGCACCGCAGGAAGCGCGGATACTACGACTGCGAATTCGTGCCGATGACCGACAATGTGAAGCAGTATCCTGAGCACGAGCTGACGCGCCACTACATGAAGATGCTTGAAGAGGACATACGCATCGAGCCGGCGCGTTGGTTGTGGAGCCACAATAGGTGGAAGAGGCAGAGAGAAAGTCAAGAGTCTAGAGTCAAGAGTCAAGAGTCGTGAGTCTACAGATTTGAAAGTTCAGATATGAGAAAGATATTATCCTTACTGTTTGTCGGATTGATGGTTGGGGCGCTGAGCACGGCTTTGTGGGCACAGCGGCAGAAACCTGTGGCAGCACGGGTGATGACGCTGAACATCCGCACCGAAAATAAGGGCGACGGCCGCAACAACTGGGAGATGCGCTACCAAGAGGTAGGCAGCTTCATCAACAAGAACAAATGCGACATTGTGGGACTGCAGGAAGTGAAGCACCGCCAACTGCTCGACCTGAGCAAGCTACTAGAGGGCTACAGTTATGTAGGCGTGGGGCGCGATGACGGCAAAGAAGGCGGCGAATATACCCCCATATTCTACAGCAGCACACGCTTCAACGTGCTAGGCACAGGAACCTTCTGGCTGTCGCCAACACCCTCTGTGCCCTCCTACGGCTGGGGCGCTGCCTACCGCCGCATAGCCACATGGGCCATACTGCAAGACAAGGAGACGATGAAGAGCATCATTGTGCTCAACACCCATCTGGACAACAGCAGCGAGAAGGCTCGCATTAACGGTGCAGCACTCATCAAGGAGCGCATCAGCCGGATGAATAATGAGTTGCCCGTTATCATCATGGGCGACATGAACTCCACCAGCGACAGTCAGGCGTATGCCAAGATGGCCACAGCCTTCTTCCCGATGCAGGACGCCAGCAAGGTAGGCAAACAGGCCAAGGGACCGGAGTACACTTTCCACGCCTTCGGCAAGCTGGATGAGGATAAGCGCAGGAAAGTGGACTATATCTTCCTGTCAGACCAGGTGAAAGCGAAGGCCTCGGCAATACACGACTCCAGCCTCGGCAAGGGCGCCTATATCTCTGACCATAACGCCGTAAGTGCAGACATTGTGTTCTGAAATAGCAGAAAAAAACATTTTTCCTGCCATAAAACAGACAATCATATCAAAAAAACACTATCTTTGCAACTCGTATAACGAAGGACAAAACCTAACAAAACATATACAATAATGAAAAAAATCCTTATTATCGGCGCCACCGGCCAGATAGGCTCAGAACTGACGATGACGCTTCGCAGCATCTATGGCGGCCAGAATGTTGTGGCCGGCTATATTATTGGTGCTGAGCCTAAGGGCGAGCTGCTAGAGAGCGGCCCTGCCGAAGTATGTGATGTAACTGATGCTCCTGCTATCAGCGAAGTAGTTAAGAAGTATGGCATCGACACCATCTACAACCTCGCCGCACTGCTGTCAGTAGTGGCAGAGGGCAAGCCCAAGCTTGCTTGGAAGATTGGTATCGACGGACTGTGGAACGTGCTGGAAGTGGCACGCGAGAACGGCTGTGCCGTGTTTACGCCCAGCTCAATCGGCTCGTTCGGTCCCAGCACTCCGCACGTAATGACTCCGCAGGACACCATCCAGCGCCCCCGCACCATGTATGGCGTGACCAAGGTGACCACCGAGTTGCTGTCAGACTACTACTTCCTGAAGTATGGCGTTGACACCCGCGCCGTGCGTTTCCCCGGTGTGATATCGAATGTCACTCCTCCGGGCGGCGGCACCACCGACTATGCTGTGGATATCTACTACTACGCTGTGCGTGGAGAGAAGTTCACTTGCCCCATCAAGGAAGGCACGCTGATGGACATGATTTACATGCCCGACGCCCTCAAGGCAGCCATCGACATCATGGAGGCCGACCCGAGCCGACTGATACACCGCAACGCCTTCAACATCGCCTCAATGAGCTTTGCCCCAGAGACTATCTATGCCTCTATCAAAAAGTATAAGCCCGACTTTGAGATGGTGTATGATGTTGACCCGCTGAAGCAGAGCATCGCCGACTCATGGCCCGACTGCATGGACGACTCCTGCGCCCGCAACGAGTGGGACTGGAAGCCCGTGTATGACCTCGACGGCATGACACGCGACATGCTTGAGAAACTGCCTGCAAGGATTCTGAAATAAACAATGAAGAAGACCACTCCCGGCACGATATGCGTGCAAGGCGGCTGGAAGCCCGGCAAGGGCGAACCGCGTCAGGTGCCTATATACCAGAGCACTACATTCAAGTATGACAACAGTGAGCAGATGGCCCGCCTCTTTGACCTCAAAGACAGCGGATACTTCTACACACGCCTTGCCAACCCCACCAACGATGCCGTAGCCAACAAGATAGCACAGCTGGAGGGCGGCGTGGCAGCCATGCTGACCAGTAGCGGTCAGGCCGCCAGTTTCTTCTCAGTATTCAATATCTGCGAAGCAGGCGACCACTTAATCTCTGCCAACAGCATCTATGGCGGCACCTACAATCTCTTTGGTGTGACGCTCAAAAAGATGGGCATAGAATGCACCTTCGTTGACCCCGACAGCAGCGACGCAGAGATTGAAGCCGCCTTCAGGCCCAACACCAAGTGTTTCTTCGGAGAGACCATCTCCAATCCTGGCGGCAATGTGTTTGATATTGAGCGCTTTGCCCAGATAGCTCACCGTCACGGTGTGCCACTTATAGTGGACAACACCTTTGCCACGCCCGTCAACTGTCGTCCTATCGAATGGGGAGCCGACATCGTGACCCACAGCACCACGAAGTATATGGACGGCCACGGCGCAGCAGTGGGCGGAGTGATTGTGGACAGTGGCAACTTTGACTGGATGGCTCATGCCGACAAGTTTCCCGGTTTGTGCAAACCCGACGAGAGCTATCACGGCCTCACCTATGCCACCGCTTTCGGCAAGCTGGCCTACATCACAAAGGCCACAGCACAGCTGATGCGCGACCTAGGCTCGATACAGAGCCCGCAAAACGCTTTTCTGCTCAATATGGGACTGGAGTCGCTACACGTAAGGATTCAGCGCCACTGTGAGAACGCACAAAAAGTGGCCGAATTCCTGCACGACGATCCACGCGTAGGCTGGATAAACTATGCAGGACTGCCCGATAACAAATACTATCCGCTAGCGCAAAAATACCTGCCCAACGGTGGCTGCGGCGTGATTGCTTTTGGCCTCAAGGGTAGCCGCGAAGAGGCAATACGCTTTATGGACTCACTCAAGTTTATCACCATCGTCACCCATGTGGCTGACGCTAAGACTTGTGTGCTGCACCCTGCGAGCCATACCCACCGCCAACTCAGCGACGAACAATTGCGCGAAGCAGGCATTGCGCCTGACCTTATCCGACTCAGCGTAGGTCTGGAGGACATCGACGATATCCTGGCTGACATCAAGCAGGCTCTCGATGCAGCAGGGATATAATTCTTTGCTGCTCTATAGATACAAATCAGGCTCCGAAAATCTCGGAGCCTGATTTAGTTGTATGATTAGAACGGCAGATCTTCCGTTGCATCACCATCTGTCGGAGCCAGCGGGTCACCCGAAGGCGGCATAGCGCCTATTGGTGTAGCATCAGCGCCGGCAGCCTCGCCGATGGGAGCTGCGGAGGGAGCCTGCGGTGGCGGCAGGGGCTGATTGGCGGTGCCTGCCACATCTTCCATCTGTGGCGGAGTGATGCGAACCACACGCCAAGCGCGCACCGAATTATAATAACGACCATTGCGCTCACGTGCGTCGAGGTCAATATCTACAGCGAGGTCATCGCCCTCCTTGATGTTAAACTGAATGAGGCGGTCCTCACCCCACACAGAGAAGAGGCACTTGCGCGGATAGGGCTGGTCGTATGACTCAAGCAGGAAATCCTGCGCCATCCATTTGCCACGATCGTTTTGACCGGAGCGGGGCTCGAAAGCCTTAACTATTTTTCCTTGTATTGTTGGCATAACGGCAATTTACAATTTTGACAATGTACTATTTCTGAGCTATTTGACTATTTTACTGTTGTTCCCAAGGTAGTGCTTGGTCGGGATTGCCGCCTTCGGGAGCGGCAGGTGGAGGCAGCGTAACGCCGATAGGATCGGCAGCGGGAGCAGCCTGCTGAGCTGGGGCAGCGGCATCAGCCACAGCCACAGCACGGAAGTCGTTGAACCAACGCTCCTGATACTCGTGAGCATCAATAGATAATGTCACACGCACGCGCTTGCCCTCCTGCAGATTAAACATAGCAATGTTGCCGTCAGCCACGGTAAACAGGCAGCGGCGCGGATACTGACCCGGTGTCTCTATCACATAGTCCTGGCGCTGCCAGGTATTGCCCGTACGGGCACTCTGGCCCTCGCGCAACTCAAGCACTTTGGTAATTGTACCTTCTATTTCTATTTGCATAATAAGATAGTTTTTGATTGTGATGCGAAGATAGTAATTTTTTGTCTTACTTGGCGTATCTGCGCAGTGTTTTTTTGAAAATAAAAAAAATCTGTCATTATTTTGCTTTTTTCGAGAAAAAAATTCGTACCTTTGTAGCAGAAATAAACCATTAAACTATGAGATATATTGTTAACAGCGCAGAGCTTTACAGCCATCTGCAAAATTTAGACAAGGTTATCCTTGCAAAGAACACAGTTCCAATCCTTTCGTGCGTGCTGTTTGAGATTAAGGACTCCACCCTCAACATGCGCGCTACCGACAAGGAAATCACCCTTACCAGCAGTCTGCAGCTCGTGGAGTCGGGCGGCGACAGCAGCTTTGCCATAAACGCAAAGCGTATTCTCGACATTCTGAAGGTGATACCCGAGCAGCCCATCACCCTCGACATCAACACATCGTCATTGCAGATTGAGTTGAAGTATCTCAATGGCCACATGGTGTTTCAGGGAGAGAGTGCCGACGAGTTCCCTCTGCTCAAGGAGCAAGAAAACGAGACCAGCTCATTCCCAGTGGCATCCGACGCGCTGAGCCAGGGCTTGGCAAATGCCGTAGTGGCTACAGCCAGCGATGATGCACGCATTGCCATGCAGGGTATCTTTTTCGACATCGCCCCGGGCGAGTTTGCTATCGTAGCCAGTGATGGCCGCAAGTTGGTGCGTTCGCTTATCAATTGCGACACCAACAACGTGACCACCAGCTTCATCCTTCCGCAGAAGCCGGTGAATATCATCCGCGCCGTTTTGGACAAAGCTGTGCAGGACATTAAAATCAGCACCTACGCCGAGGGCAACGCCACCTTTGATATGGGCGACTATGTGATGCACTGCCGCCTGATTACCGAGGCATACCCCAACTACAAGAAGGTGATTCCGCAAAACAACGACCGCATCGCCACTCTGGAGCGCGAGGCACTGATTGGCGCGTTACGCCGTGTGATGGTAGGCGCCGACCACGCTACCTGCCTGGTGAAGATGCAGTTTGAGGCTGACAAACTGACGTTGACAGCAGAAAACAACAACTACGCCCAGTCAGCCGAGGAGCACTTGCTCTGCCAGTATGAGGGCATGCCTATCAAGATTGGCTTCCAGGGCAACTTCCTGATGGATTTGCTGGGCCGTCTCAGCACTGAGGAGGTAATAATCCAGCTGTCTGACCCCAGCCGCGCCGGCTTAATCCTTCCGTCAACACAGGAAGAGAAGTTTAACATCCTTATGCTGCTCATGCCGCTGCTTATCACCAACTGATGAAACTGAATCTCACCAAGCCATTGGTCATCTTTGACCTTGAGACCACGGGCGTCAGCATTACCCAGGACCGCATCGTGGAGATTTCGTATATCCGCGTAGAGCCTAATGGCAACGAGGAGTCGAAGACGCTGCGCATCAATCCTGGCATGCACATTCCAGAAGAGGCATCGAAGGTGCACGGCATCTTTGATGAAGACGTGAAAGACTGCCCCTCGTTTAAAGATGTAGCACAGACACTGGCCAACACCTTCAAAGGCTGCGATTTCGCAGGCTACAACTCCAACCATTTCGACCTGCCGTTGCTGGCAGAAGAGATGATACGAGCCAACGTGGTTTTTGACCTAAGCAACGCCCGCTTTGTGGACGTGCAGACCATCTTCCACAAGATGGAGCAGCGCACACTGGTGGCTGCATACAAATTCTATTGCCACAAAGACCTGGAGGGCGCTCACGCTGCCGCCAACGACACACAGGCAACCTATGAAGTGCTGCAGGCACAACTCGACCACTACGGCGACAAACTGCAGAACAACGTAGAGTGGCTGGCCGAATTCTCGCGCAACAACCGCAATGCCGATTTGGCAGGACGACTGGTGTATGATGACCAAAACGAGATAGTCTTCAACTTCGGCAAGTATAAGGGCCAGCGCGTGATGGATGTGCTGCAGAAAGACCTCGGCTATTTCGGCTGGATCATGCAGGGCGACTTTGCAGAAAGCACCAAGAAAGTGCTGATGCAGCTCAAGATCAATTCAAGCAACATGGCGAAGAACAACTCCGCCAAGATTTAGTATTACAGGAATAGACATGAAGGGAAAGCACATCGTCTTAGGCATCACGGGTAGCATAGCTGCCTACAAGGCATGCACACTGATTCGCCTATTGATAAAAGCAGGTGCCGAGGTGCAGGTGGTGATTACCCCTGCAGGTAAGGAATTCATTACACCCGTCACCCTGTCGGCGCTGACCTCCAAGCCTGTGGTAAGTGAGTTTTTCGCACAGCGCGACGGCAGTTGGCACAGCCATGTGGACCTCGGTCTGTGGGCCGATGCCATGGTAGTGGCTCCCGCCACAGCCAGCACAATAGGCAAGATGGCCAACGGCATTGCCGACAACATGCTGGTGACGACTTACCTGTCGATGAAAGCACCAGTGTTTGTGGCTCCCGCCATGGATCTGGATATGTTTGCCCATCCCTCCACACAGAAGAATCTACAGACGCTCCGCTCCTACGGCAACATCATCATTGAGCCCGGCGAAGGCGAGTTGGCTAGCAAGTTGGTGGGCAAAGGGCGCATGGAAGAGCCTGAGCGCATCTTCGATATCCTAGCCCAGCACTTTAGCAAAGGCGATGACCTGCAAGGCAAGACAGTGATGATTACCGCCGGCCCCACCTACGAGAAGATAGATCCCGTGCGCTTCATCGGCAACTACTCTAGTGGCAAGATGGGCTATGCCCTTGCCAACGAGTGCGCCGAGCGCGGGGCTAAGGTTGAACTCATCAGCGGCCCCACACACCTCAGCATCAACCACCCGCTTATCAATATTACGCGAGTGGAAAGCGCAGAGGAGATGTACTCTTGCGCAACAGAGCGATTCGCTGACTGCGACGCTGCTATACTGAGCGCTGCTGTGGCTGACTTCACCCCCGACAGCAAGGCCGAATCAAAGATTAAGCGAGAGAAAGGTGAGCAGACGCTGGTACTCAAACCGACGCACGACATCGCTGCTGCACTAGGTCAGATGAAGAGCGCCAAGCAGAAACTTGTGGGCTTCGCCCTGGAAACAGACAACGAACAGACCAATGCCCAGCACAAGCTAGAAAAGAAGAACCTCGACTTTATCGTACTCAACTCGCTGCGCGACAAGGGCGCAGGCTTCAACTACGACACCAACAAGGTGAGCATCATCAGCCGCGACGGAGAAACAAAGACATTCCCGCTCAAATCTAAGACCGAAGTGGCAGCAGACATTGTGGACAAGCTGCAGAGTCTGTGGCAGAAAGGCTAAAGCATTATTTCCTCTTCTATGCGAAACATTCTTAAGATAGCAGCCGCGCTACTGGCACTATTGGCGCCTGTCAACATGACGGCACAGGAACTCAACGCCACCGTTGAGGTCAACACGTCGCGCATCGATGGAACAAACAAGGCTGTGTTTGACAACCTGAAGGAAGCCATCACCACTTTTCTCAACGAAC
>JAGCTG010000087.1 GCA_017963785.1 Bacteroidaceae bacterium
CAAGTCCAGGAGTTTCAGCCAATCAAAAATGGCGCCATACAGCTCACTGATGGTATAGACTGCATAGTAGCATCCGTTGCGGTCTGGAACATCTGGCTTAAGCGTGGCCACACGGTCAGCGATCTCCTCCACCTGGCTGAAATCATTGACCATTATCTCCAGCGTAGAACAAGATAGACTGTCCCAACCGTTGAGGGCATTGACCACGGGCAATGACGCAAAGGCTGTATTACTGTCAAACTGCGTCATGTTGGTCTGGTAGATGCCAGAGACCACAAATCGGCGCATCCGTATATCGCTGCTGAAGAAATATGCAAATACTTTGTCACCACAGTGCAGGCTCAGAGCATCAGCCATATTGCTGCTGATAAGGAGCGAAGGAGAGGCCGTCTCCTGCAGAGAGTCCGGCTGCGTATCGTTGGGAAGACACCCCTCCACAAGATGCTGGGCAAGGAAGGTGGTATCATAGTCTTCGCCTATCCCCGTAAAGGATATGCCTTGGAAATCAGCATCTGTCTTCAATATACCAGCCTTTTGAGTCACTCTCTGCACATGACTGACGCCCTCACACTTGTTCAGTCTGTCAAGGAATGACGCACTGGCTATCACAGGCAAAGTGTCGCACATCTGCTGTGCATCAGTGTTAAGTATCTGGATATGTGAACCAAAACCTGTCACCTTACTTTTTATCTCATCCTTGAACCCAAGTACCACAGCCACCGACACTATCATTATCGCCAAACCGATAGCAACACCAATGGTCGCAATATTGACGCCAAGCGATGAGAGGCGCCCGGTGTTTTCTTTGCTACCATATAGGCGGCGAGCTATAAATAGTGAGAGGGACATATAATTGGGATTTACAATTTTACAATGTATTATTCGTTTTTGGTAGGCCTCTCGCCGAAGATAGCAGTACCTATTCGCACCATATTACTGCCTTCCTCAATGGCGATGGAGTAATCATGACTCATTCCATAGCAACGGATGGAGAACTCAGGGGCATCAACGAAAAACTCTACCTTAGCCTGCGTGAAGAAATCAAATACGCGCCTAAACTCAGCATGCACTTGGCTTGTGTCATCTATATTGGAGGCCATACACATCACTCCACGCAGCCTTACTCCCGCTAAACCGCGCCAGCTACCCTCATCGAGCATCTGTCGGCATTCTTCGACAGTAAAACCGAATTTCGTTTCTTCCTCTGCCACATGTATCTGCAGCAGACAGTCTATCCTGCGACCAAACTTTATAGCCTGGCGACTAATCTCGCTAAGCAACTTGAAGGAATCTACACTATGAATCAAGCTGACAAAAGGAGCAATATACTTGATCTTGTTTGTTTGCAGATGACCGATAAAATGCCACTCGACATCATCGGGCATAACAGGCTGCTTCACTCGCAGTTCCTGCACAATATTCTCACCAAACACACGCTGACCGGCACGATACGCCTCCTTAATATCCTCCACTGGATGATATTTAGACACTGCCACCAGCTCAACACCTTGTGGCAGTGTTGCCTTTACAGCTTGTAGTTTATCTGCAATCAACATAGGCATACTTTACGCTGGCAACTTCTTATACTCAAAGACCTCCATAATGTTAGTCTCAGCAATCGACAAAATAGTGCTGTCAGTCACCAAGCCTCCAAGGAAAGCCTCTGTATTGGCAAGGCCTGATCGGAAGTCTTTGGCCCGGACATACAGCGTTACATTCACCTTCTTCTCCTTACCTGCACTCTCGTCTATTGAAAGCATCGACACCTTGGCTTTGTACCATATGCCGTCTTGAGGATTGTGGGAATCTATTATCTCGTTTGCCTCGCAATACTTTATACTGATTAGCAGCACATCGCCATATACTTTCAGTTCCTCTAGGATTCGAGCCTCCGCTTCGGTAAAGGACAAGGCATCGACAATATAAATCTCTTTCACTTGCTTCTGCAAGCCATCGTCAAGGGTACGCGTCAGCGATACCTTACATTCAAACCATTTTCCGTACATATTTTATATTATTTTATTTTTAGTATCTTATGTTGCTGTAACGAGAGCGACCACTGAGGATGATCAAGGCAGTAGGCAACGGCAGCCGCAGTGATTGCTTTGTTGCGTTCCTTGTTGCCCATATCGCAAGGTTGAATATAATAGTATTTTGCATCAAACCCCGCATAGCGCTCTATGGCATCTGTTTTCTCTGCATCGAACACAATTTTTATCTCATCAGCGCATTTAAGCACTACTTTTGAATTATCAACATAACAGTCTTTCGGAGAGAGAGTTATCCAGTCTATATCCTCTGGCAGTTCGCGAGTGCCATTAGTCTCTATGCCTACAACCTTTCCACAGCTGTGGAGCATTTCTACCAACTGTATATCCGTATACAGCGATGGTTCGCCTCCGGTAAGCACAACATAGTCTGCAGCATAATTCTCCACTTCTGCAATGATTGATTGAACGTCCATCTCTTGAAAATGGCCGTGATCTGTATCGCAGAAAGGACAGCGCAGATTGCAACCGCTAAAACGCACAAACACAGCCGGCCTACCAGTCCAGCGGCCCTCGCCTTGCAAGGAATAGAATATCTCGTTGACAGGATACATGACTAAATGTTCAATGTTCAATCATCTATCGTGTATGTGGCGATATTTCTCTCCGACTCCTGAAAGATAACCTTGTAGCATTTGGGCACAGCCTCGCAAATCCACCGCGCAAGATTCTCGGCAGTGGGATTGAAGGGCACCTGGTCGTTTGCAAACTTATGGTCCAGCATACTCTCCACTATCTCCTTCAGGCGGGAGAAATCTATCACCATTCCGTTCTCGTCCAGCTCCTTGCTGCGACAAAAAACGGTTATCTGCGCAGTATGGCCATGGATATTGGTGCACTTGCTCTCATAGCTGAGATTCAGCCTGTGGGCAAAAGCCAACTCTATCTTTTTGCTTACGTAATACATAGAAATGATTTATAATTACGGCGCGAATTTAATAAGTTTTGCGCATATCTCATCATTTACTGCTGGATATTTTGCCATCTGACATTTTTTTTGTAATTTCGCAGCCAATATTATAAAATAATGTAGCATGTTATATAATTTGCGCACACTCTTCGCCCTCACTCTCACCCTCACCCTCACTCTCACCCCTCTTCATTCCAAGGCAAAGAGGCCAAAGTTTGTGGGGAACCCCGTCTTCAGCGGCTGGTACGCCGACCCCGAAGGAGCTGTGTTTGGCAAACACTACTGGATATACCCAACCTATTCCGTCGCATTCCATCTTCAGCTACACATGGACGCCTTCTCGTCCTGCGACCTCAGCAACTGGCAAAAGCACGAACGCATTCTCTCCACTGACGGTATCACTTGGCTGAAGAGCGCACTGTGGGCCCCCTCTATTGTTGAAAAAGATGGCAAATACTACCTCTTTTTTGGAGCAAACAACATTCAGAGCAACGACCAGTTGGGCGGCATTGGCGTAGCTGTTGCCGACTCACCTGCCGGTCCTTTCAAAGACGCCATCGGTCGCCCCCTTATCGACAAGATAGTCAACAACGCCCAGCCCATCGACCAGCATGTGTTCAGGGATGACGACGGCCAGTACTACATGTACTATGGCGGTTGGGGACATTGTAATGTAGTCAAGCTGAGTCCTGACCTGCTGTCTGTTGGTCAGTTTGATGACGGCAGCACGTTCAAGGAGGTCACGCCTGAGGGCTATGTGGAAGGTCCTTTCATGCTCAAGCGCAAGGGCAGATACTATTTCATGTGGAGCGAGGGAGCCTTCACCGGCCCTGACTACCGCGTGGCATACGCTGTCAGCGACAATCCGTTAGGGCCCTTCAAGCGCGAAGCTATCATCTTGCAGCAAGACTCCACCGTAGGCACTGGTGCCGGCCATCACTCCGTCATCAAGGGCAAGGGTAAAGACGAGTACTACATAGTCTATCATCGCCATCCCTTGGGCAGCAAGGACGGCAACTCACGCGAGACATGCATCGACAAACTGCTCTTTGCTCCCGACGGCAAGATTCTGCCCGTAAAGATGACAACCCGTGGAGTAAAACGGAGAAAACTCTAACCGCCAACCGCCAATGGTCAATTGCCTTCGTATATTCGCCCTGACTGCACTGATGCTGCTTTCCGCTGCATCGGCTGCTGGTAGTGGCGCCGAAAAAAAGAATAAGGACAAGGTGCCACTCAAGGAGCCACTCACACCTGACCCATACCCCGCGATGCAACTCGACCAACCGTTGCGCGAGTCACCACTAGCACCAAGCTCATCGCGCGGACCAATCAATAATCTGCC
>JAGCTG010000088.1 GCA_017963785.1 Bacteroidaceae bacterium
AAGAGGTCCTGCGGATATACGTCGGGCGTGGTGCCGCCCTTGGCCTCGCCCATGGCTTCCTCGTTGGCAGCGAGGTAGTTAAGCAGCGCAATCTTGCCGGAGCTGGTGGAGTATTCGCTGGCCTTCATAAGGGTGAATGTCTTCCAGGTGGCATTGTTCTTGTAGGTGTCGTACGCCTCGTCGGGCACGGTGATGACGCAGCTGGTGCTGCCGCCAAAGGCGTAGGTGCCCAGCGATGGTGGGGTAGGCGCGTTGATATGCACCACTTTCAGGGCGGGGTCGTCGAAAAACGACCATCCGCCGATAGTCTTAATGGTGCTCGGCAGCGTAGCCTCCTCCAGACTCTTGTCGGAGCCGAACGCACGGTCGGCGCCCAGCTTTGTAACGCCCTCAGGCACTACCACGCTCTTCAGTTTCGGGCACTCGGCGAAGGCCCAGAGGGCAATCTCCGTGAATTGTACGGGCGAGTCAAACGTCAGCTCCTCCAGGTTCTGGCATCCTTGGAAGGCGTTGCCGATATTGCCCATCGTGTAGGTCACACCGTCCAGTTCCATCGTGGCTGCCACGTGGAGGCTTTTGCCCTTAAACTCGGTGCGGTTCGTGCCGCTGCCTTGGCCGGTGACGAAGGTAACGATGCGGGTGTTGGTGTCGAAGTTGTAGTACACCCCGTCGATGAGCTTCTTTATGACCACGGCTCCGCAGTCAGCGATAGCCATAACCGTGGCGGCAAAGAATAGAAGTAGTATTTTCCTCATATTATAAATTAAGGTATTAGGAGAGATGAAAGTCGTTTTTATGGTTTTGCAGTCGTTTTTGTACGCTCCCGAACAATGGCAGCGCCTTAAGTATCGCAAATATACCAATATAATTTTAACTTGTCATAATTTCCGATGTTTTTTCAGCCATTTCAATGCAAAAAGATAAGAAAGTTCATAAAAATCTCACACAAAGACAGAAAGATGCTCCATCCTCGTCTGAACCAAGTCTCACCCCACGCGAACCAAGCCTCACCCCACGCGAGCTAAGCCTATACTCCTGCAATCTAAGCCCGATGTTATGTAATCTAAGCCCAATGTTATGCAATCTAACTCCCATCTCGTGCAAACAAAAAGCGTTCTTATGTATTTTCGTTGCCGATGAAAAAGAAATTGAATGCCCATTAAAAATTAGTTGGATGGGCAACAAAAATACGCGAGCACGCTCTTTTTGTGCGTGAGATCGCATTTTTTACATCGCTTCGCGGTGTTTCTGCTCGCGAGAAGGCTTTTTCCGTTCCAGGGACGGCTATTTTTTCGTTAGTTTTACAAAATGGCTGCATTTTGCTGCACACTCGGCGGTGGGTGTGTGCAAAAATGTTCTTTTTTTCGTATTTTATGTCTTTTTTATTACCGAGTTATTAAAAAAATATTGTAATTTTGCGGTGATGATTGAGCGTTTCCTAAAGCAGACCAGTTTCACGGACAACGAGGACTACAAGCGTAATTTGCAGTTCACGGTGCCCGAGAACTTCAATTTTGCCTACGACGTGATGGACCGCTGGGCCGAGGAGGCTCCTGATGACGTGGCCCTGCTCTGGGCAAGAGAGAATGGGGAGCATCGTGCGTTTACGTTCCAAGAGATAAAGCAACTGACCGACCGTGTGGCTGGCTACTTTTTGAGCTTGGGCATTGAGCGCGACGATATGGTGATGGTCATCCTTAAGCGCCGCTATGAGTTTTGGCTCACTGTGCTGGCGCTCCATAAGATTGGGGCTATTGTCATTCCCGCTACCCACATGCTCACCTCGCGCGACATTGTATATCGCAACAACAAGGCCGACATCAAGGCAATCATCTGCGTGGGCGACGACTATGTGGTGGAGCAGATAGCCCAGGCAATGCCCGAGAGCCCCTCTGTGAAGGTGCTGGTGAGCGTAGGTCCCGTGGTGCCGCAGGGATTCCACGACTGGCACAAGGAGATAGGCCAGGCCAAGCCGTTCGTGCGGCCCGACTTTGTTAACACCAACTGGGACATCATGCTGGCTTACTTCACTAGCGGCACCAACGGTGAACCCAAGATGGTGGGGCACGACTTCACCTATCCTATCGGCCATCTGACCACCGGTGCTTTTTGGCACAACCTGCACCGCGGAAGCATCCACCTTACAGTGGCCGACACGGGGTGGGGCAAGGCTGCGTGGGGCAAGCTCTACGGCCAGTGGTTCGTAGGAGCCATGGTGTTCGTGCTTGACCAGGAGCGATTCCATGCGCAGCGACTGCTGCAGGCGATAGAGAAATACAAAATCACCTCATTCTGTGCGCCACCCACTGTGTACCGCTACTTGGTGCACGAGGACATCTCTGCCTACGACCTCAGTTCGCTGGAGTGGTGCACCACTGCAGGCGAGGCTCTCAATCCCTCTGTGTTTGAACGCTTTAGGGCGGCCACTGGCCTTGAACTGCATGAAGGCTTTGGCCAGACTGAGACAACCATGACTCTCGGCACAATGCCCTGGGTGAAGCCCAAGCCCGGCAGCATGGGACTGCCTAATCCGCAGTACGATATCGTGCTGCTGCGCCGCGACGGCACACCGTGCGACAACAATGAGAACGGCGAGATCTGCGTGCGCACCGACAAAGGTAAGCCCATAGGCCTGTTCCGCGAATATTTCGGCGACCCCGAGCTGACCAAGCAGGTTTGGCACGATGGTATCTATCATACTGGCGATGTGGCCTACCGCGACGAGGACGGTTACTACTGGTTTGTGGGCCGCACCGACGATGTTATCAAGAGTAGTGGCTACAGAATTGGCCCCTTCGAGGTGGAGAGCGCCCTGATGTGCCATCCTTCAGTGGTGGAGTGCGCCATCACCGGCGTGCCCGATGAGTTCCGCGGCATGGTTGTCAAGGCCACCATCGTGCTGCGCGAGGACTGGAAGGCTCGTGCCGGTGATGACCTCATCAAGGAGTTGCAGGAGCACGTGAAACGGACTACCGCACCGTACAAATATCCGCGTATCATAGAGTTCGTTGAGGCGCTACCAAAAACTATCAGCGGCAAGATTCGCCGCGTGGAGATTCGCGAGCATGATGCGCACGAGAGGAATAAACACTAATGTATTTTCAATTTGATTTTGCTTACTGTGGTTGCGGAAATTGCACAAATTCTACTACGAATGTGTAATTTCCGCAGTTTTTATGCGCGGTTATGAAAAAGTATTCTTAATTTTGCACTTTCAAAATGTAGCGCGTGTATACACACTACGCGCATTTGTGGCAGGAATTTTAATTAGATAAATTATAAATACCAGAAAATTATGAGTTTAAAAATCGTTGTCTTAGCCAAGCAGGTGCCCGACACACGTAATGTAGGCCCCGATGCTATGACTCCCGAGGGCACCGTGAATCGCGCTGCCCTGCCCGCAGTATTCAACCCCGAGGACCTCAATGCCCTTGAGCAGGCACTGCGACTCAAGGAGCAGTTCCCCGGTTCCACTATCTCAGTGCTTACGATGGGACTGCCCAAGTCTGCCGAGGTTATCCGTGAAGCTCTCTACAGAGGTGCTGACCAGGGATACGTTGTTACCGACCGTCCGCTTGGCGGTGCCGACACCCTGGCCACCAGCTACACCCTGTCGCAGGCTATCAAGAAGATTGGCGACTACGACATCATCCTTGGCGGACGTCAGGCCATCGACGGTGACACCGCGCAGGTGGGCCCGCAGATTGCCGAGAAGTTGGGGTTGACTCAGGTTACCTATGCCGAGGAAATCCTCAGCCTCGACCCCGAGAAGAAAAAGATTGTTGTGAAGCGCCACATTGACGGCGGCGTGGAGACTGTAGAGGCTCCGCTGCCCCTGGTGGTAACAGTCAACGGCTCGGCAGCTCCCTGCCGTCCGCGCAATGCCAAGCGACTGATGAAGTACAAAAATGCCACTATCGCTGCTGAGCGCACTCCCGAGCAGGCAGAAGCGCTGGCTCCGGTGCTTGAGAAGAAGCCTTATCTTAATATCACCCAATGGGGTGCCGCAGACATCGATGCTGACCCCGCACAGATTGGTAAGGCAGGCTCGCCCACCAATGTGAAGGCCGTGCAGAACATCGTGTTCAAGGCAAAGGAGAGCCGCACCATGACTGGCAGCGACGATGAGATTGATACCCTGATTCAGGAATTGTTGAACGAGAAGATTATTGGCTAATATGAACAACGTATTTGTATATTGCGAGATTGAGGGGCAGACCGTGGCTGATGTCAGCCTTGAGCTCCTAACCAAGGGCCGCAAACTGGCCAATACTTTGGGTGTGCAGCTGGAGTGCATCTGCGCCGGCAGCAAACTTGACGGCGTAGAGAAGCAGGTATTGCCTTTCGGCGTTGACAAGGTGCACGTGTTTGACGCAGAGGGTCTGTTCCCCTACACCTCTAATCCTCACACCGCGCTGGTAGTTAACCTCTTTAATGAGGAGAAGCCGCAGATATGCCTGTTGGGTGCTACCGTAATCGGTCGTGACCTTGGCCCGCGTGTCAGCTCAGCTCTATTCAGCGGCCTCACTGCCGACTGCACCGAGTTGGAGATTGGCGACTTTGATATGAATGTAAAGAATGAGAACGGTGAGATGGAGAAGAAGCACTACGTGAATCAGCTCTATCAGATCCGTCCTGCATTCGGTGGCAACATCGTGGCAACAATCGTTAACCCTGAGCATCGTCCGCAGATGGCTACGGTGCGCGAGGGCGTGATGAAGAAGGAAGTGCTTGACCCGAACTACAAGGGTGAGGTTATCCGTCATGACGTGGCCAAGTATGTGCCTGAGACAGAGTACGTGGTCAAAGTGCTCGACCGCCACATTGAGAAGGCTAAGCACAACCTTAAGGGCGCTGCCATCGTAGTTGCCGGCGGTTACGGCATGGGCAGCAAGGAGGGCTTCGACATGCTCTTCGACCTTGCCAAGGAGCTCCACGCAGAGGTGGGCGCCAGCCGTGCTGCTGTTGATGCCGGCTTTGTTGACCATGACCGCCAGATAGGCCAGACCGGTGTTACCGTGCGCCCCAAGGTCTATATCGCCTGCGGTATCTCAGGCCAGATCCAGCATATCGCAGGCATGCAGGATGCCGGCATCATAATCTCTATTAACAGCGATCCGAACGCCCCCATCAACACGATTGCCGACTATGTTATCAACGGCACTGTAGAGGAGGTTGTTCCCAAGCTAATCAAGTATTACAAGAAAAACAGCAAGTAACATGGCTAACTATTATAACGACGAGATTAAGTTTCAGCTTAACCACCCGCTGATGAAGCGCATCGTGGAGCTGAAGGAGCGCAGCTTTGCTGACAAAGATGAGTTTGACTATGCTCCGCAGAACTTTGAAGATACAATGGACAGCTACGACCGCGTCATAGACCTGGCCGGCGACATTGCAGAGAACATCATTGCGCCCAATGCCGAGGACGTGGATGCCGAAGGCCCCCATTGCGAGAACGGCGGTGTGCGCTATGCCAGCAAGACTTATGAGAACCTTGACGCTACCGTTAAAGCAGGTCTCAATGGCGTGACTATGCCCCGCCGCTATGGTGGCCTCAATTTCCCGTGTACCCCCTACACTGCCATCAACGAGATAATCGCCACCGCAGATGCAGGCTTCGAGAATATTTGGTCGCTGCAGGATTGTATAGAAACTCTCTATGAGTTTGGCGACGAGGACCAGCGTCAGCGTTTCATTCCTCGCGTATGTCAGGGTGAGACCATGTCGATGGACCTTACTGAGCCTGATGCAGGTTCTGACCTGCAGAGCGTGATGCTCAAGGCTACCTTTGATGAGAAGGAGAACTGCTGGCGTCTTAACGGCTGCAAGCGTTTCATCACCAATGGCGACAGCGATATCCACCTCGTGCTTGCCCGTTCAGAGGAAGGTACCAAGGATGGCCGCGGCCTCTCCATGTTCATTTACGACAAGCGTCAGGGTGGAGTGACTGTACGCCGCATCGAAAATAAACTTGGCATCCATGGTTCTCCTACCTGTGAGCTCGTGTACAAAAACGCCAAGGCAGAGCTTTGCGGCGACCGCAAGCTCGGTCTCATCAAGTATGTGATGGCATTGATGAACGGTGCCCGCCTCGGCATCGCCGCCCAGAGCGTTGGTATCAGCCAGGCAGCCTACAACGAGGCTCTTGCTTATGCTAAGGATCGCAAGCAGTTCGGCCAGGAGATTATCAATTTCCCCGCTGTTTATGAGATGTTGGCTAACATGAAGGCCAAGCTCGACGCGGGCCGCTCGCTGCTCTATATGACCGCCCGCTACGTGGATATCTATAAGGCACTCGACGACATCGCCCGTGAGCGCAAACTTGAGCCCGAGGAGCGCCAGGAGCAGAAGAAATACTCTCGCATGGCTGATGCCTTCACGCCGCTGGCCAAGGGCACCAACTCAGAGTATGCCAACCAGAACGCTTATGACTCTATCCAGATACACGGCGGCTCCGGTTTTATGCTTGAGTATGCTTGCCAGCGCCTCTACCGCGACGCCCGTATCACCTCTATCTACGAGGGCACCACGCAGTTGCAGGTGGTGGCAGCCATCCGCTACATCACCAACGGCACTTATCTCACCATACTCCGCGAACTGGAGGAGGAGAGTGTAAGCGCTGAGATGCAGCCCCTGTTTGACCGTGCCAAGGTATTGGCCGACAAGCTGGAGGCATGCGTAAATGCTGTGAAGGAAGCTCAGAGCCAGGAGCTACAGGACCTCGCAGCCCGTCATCTCTACGACATCACTGCCAACGCTATGATGGCTCACCTCATCGTGCTCGACGCCAGTCGCGCTCCTGAGCTCTTTGCCAAGAGCGCTCAGGTATTCCTCAATCTTGCCGAGGCTGAGGTTGCCAAGAACGAGAAGTACATCGCCAACCTTAGCGTAGAGCAGGTGGAAAATTACAAAGCTTAGTTTTTTTACTACACGAAAATAATCAGGGGCCGCAAAGCGACCCCTGATTTGTTAATTAGATAAAGAAATCAAATTTTCTTTTTTTGTATTTTATCAGATATCGCTATGATGCCCCAACTTATAAGAAGAGCAATAATAATTAGTGTGATCATGCGGCTGTTTTGTTCAATGAAAGCGAGTGGCGGGAAGTTTGTTTCGAAAGAGAATAGCTTTACGCCCTCGGGCAGAGCATTGATGACAAGGAAGAGAGCAAGGCCTGCTACTATGGCGAGTCCCAGCGCTACTACCATGGCGAGGCGGTAGCGTCGCAGCTGAGCCTCCTGCATCTTCTTGATATACTCCACGGCATCCAGTTTTCTGTTTAGTGAAGCCATAAATTTGTCGTTGTCGTTGAGCTCTGGGTGGAAGTCAGCAAACAATTCTTCTATTAATTTATCTTTCTCCATACTGTGTAATATATTTTTTAAGATGTTCGCGCCCGCGTGAGAGCTGCTGCCTTACGGCCGCTTCACTGCATTCTACGATTATGCTGATTTCTTTCACTGAATTGCCATTCAAATAGAACAGCACGAGAGCGGTACGCTCCTTGGGCTGCATCTGTGCCAGCGCGGCATACAGTTCCTGGTATTTGTATTCTCGGTCGGGTGCCAGCGTATTGTCGACGATGTCTGTGGTGTCGTCAATGGAGACGATAGTTTGAGTTGATCTGCGAGAACTGATGAATGTGTTATATGCAATCTTGTAGAGCCATGCTTTGACCTTGCTTCCATCGCGCAGACTGCCCGATGCGAGGTAGGCTTTCACCAATGCTTCCTGTGCCAGGTCGTCGGCATCGTCGCGGTTGCCGCAGCAGAGCGTGAGTAAGAAGCGTCGCAACGCCTCTTGCTCTGCTACAACCAGCTCCGTGAATTGCTCTCTGGTCATTATTCTTTTACTTCTGACTCCTTTACTTCCTTATTCAGCATTTTCTTACCGGAGAAGTAGGCGATAAGCATACCGAGTCCGGAAGCAAAGCTAGCTGCACATAATACTCCTAGGGCGACAATGTCACCGGAGGCATAACCGCCGCTAATTGTCATAGTTGTTACGACGATAAGCAATGCTACACCGAGGAAGGTCATAATGCTGCCCCACATCAATTCTCCATGCAGTTTGCGCAGCATTTTCTCTCTGAAAGTGGGCTGCGGCGGAGCCATATGTTTCAGAAGTTCCTCCATATTGCTTATCTCAGAGTTTTTCTCAATGGCAGCCAAAATGATTTCGGTACGGCGGTTGGTGTCGTTTTTCTTGTTTCTCATTATGAGCCATACAAGAATGATTGGCATAACAACGCATGTGCCAAGCGGCACAAGGGTATTAATAAAATTTTCCATAATCTTTTAGTTTTTTTGTTTTATATTTTTACCTTTTCTTGAGCTTGCTCATATATATAACGCAGACGGCGGTCAAAAGGTGACACGGGTGGTGTCAATTTTTTTCGGTCGTCTGCGGAGGGCGTGTCTCGATTTGCTTGCAGGGAGCTTGCTCATTCGTTCAGATAGGTGTTTTTGCGGTCGTAGGCGGGCCGGTTTACTTCCTGTGAAAGTTGGCTGGTGTCACATGGTTTTATTTCCTGCATACCGTCGGGGGTGACGGTTATCATGTGCCCAGGTTTCAGGGTTTGTTTTTGTCCGCCGAAGGTGCTGAGTACTTCTGCACTTCCACTAAGGATGGTGGCTTTGGATGACCTACCGTCTTCTTCCATTCCAATTACAATGCTTCCCTTGGGAAAGATTACACAGTTGGTCAGCTGGAAGGATGGCACGTTGCTGCCACTGTGGTAGTTGGCTATTAGGTGCCCTTTGTGCAGATGCCATCGTTCTTTGCCGTTGCTCATACGTTCTATGCGTGCTGTTGTGTTCTGGCGGATTATGATGCATTCTTCGGCATCGTCGTAGTTGAGCCATGCCTGTGAGTGGCGGCTTGTGCGTATGCAGTTGTCGCAGTAGATTACGTCAAAGGGGGTGAGCTTGGTGTATCGATTGTCGTTTTCTTGTATGCATTTTTGCTGGACAGTGCCAATGGCTTCTTGCACTTCATAGAGACTGTAGGGCTGTTGGCACTTGGGGCAGTATTCGTCTTCGGCTATTTCGTCCCATTTGAAAGTCTTGGTGGGTGTGGCGCGTGTCGTGGTCTTGGTTGTTGGCGATGGCGAGGAGACGGTTGTGGAAGCTACGGCTGTGGAGTTGGACGATATGGCGTAGTCGGGTATTTTGTCCTCTACATAGAGGTTGGCCGTGAGGTTGATGGTGCTTTCTATGCCTTGGGCGGGTATTTGGTAATAGAGGTGCGCGTATACGACTTCTGCATCGGAGGGCACGGTGTATGTATTTGATGTCTGGTCGGTGACTTTTGTCTGTATCATGCGGGCTGCATTGCTGAATCTGGGTACGGAACCTCTCTTGAGGTATTCGAAGGAGATGTTGAGACGTGGTGAGTTGGGGCCTGATTCTTTGAGCATATCAACGCTGATTGTTTGTCCTGGCTTGACGATGCCTCTGATTACCTGGTGATAGTCGGTGACGGAGTTGGTGACGAGTTCGGCTTTGTCCTTGAGTTTGATTTCGGGCCCGCTGATGGTGTACTTCATGGTGTGGCCGTTGTGGCTGATGCGGTCGGTGTATTTCTTGCCGGAGCTTACTGCGGTCTGCTT
>JAGCTG010000089.1 GCA_017963785.1 Bacteroidaceae bacterium
CAAAGCCCTCGACGATATGGGGCTGCGCCAGCAGAAATTTGCCTCGGCAGTGCTCGGCGCATTGGTGGTGGAGGACATTCTGGGCATATTGTTGATGGTGATACTCTCCACCATGGCGGTAAGCAACCGCCTGGAAGGCACAGAACTGGTGCACAGCCTGCTGCGACTGGCATTGGTGCTGGTGGTGTGGTTCATCGTGGGCATATTCCTCATACCCACCCTGCTGAGGAAAGCGCGCCCCCTCATGAGCTGCGAGACACTACTGATAGTGGCTGTGGGGCTGTGCTTCCTAATGGTAGTGCTGGCCGTGCTGAACGGCTATAGCGCTGCCTTTGGCGCTTTTATGATGGGCAGCATACTGGCAGAGACGATAGAGGCTGACAAGATAAACGAGGTGGTCGCGCCGGTAAAAGACCTGTTTGGCGCCATCTTCTTCGTGTCAGTGGGCATGCTAGTTAATCCTGTAGTGATAGCGGATTTCTGGTTGCCGATAGTGGTGTTGGTGCTGGTGATACTGCTGGGGCAGACGGTGTTTGGCTCCATGGGCTTCCTGCTCAGCGGACAGCCCCTGAGGGTGGCAATGCAATGCGGATTCTCAATGACGCAGATTGGCGAGTTTGCCTTTATCATCGCCTCGCTGGGAGTGAGCCTGGGAGTGACGGAGGGATTTCTCTATCCCGTAGTGGTGGCAGTGAGTGTCATCACCACGTTTATCACTCCTTATATGATTAAAATCGCACCGCATGCCTACGCCCGCGTAGAGAAACATCTGCCTGCCCGACTGCAGCAGGCCATGGAGAGCACCCACGACATCACTTCCGCCAGCAGCGAGAACACCTGGCGCCGACTGATAGGAGCGCTGCTCAAGCAGACGCTGGCATACGGAGTGCTGTGCGTAGCGATACTGACGGTGTGCCTCTCGTCGCTGCTACCAATGATGCAGGGACTACTTGGCCACTGGTGGGGCAACTTAGTGACGGGAATAATCACCCTGCTGGGCATGTCGTTGTTTCTGCGTGCCATAGTGATGCGCAAAAACCATAGCGACGACTTCCGTGCCCTGTGGGCTGAGAACTTCTACAACCGCTTTCCGCTACTGTTCACGGTGTTAGTGCGCTATGTAATCGCCAGCGCCATGGTGTTTTATCTCATCAACTACCTGTCGCCACTGCCTGCGCTGGTGGAGTGGGCATTGGCGTTTGTGCTGGTAGGAGTCATGATGGCTTCGCGTAGCATAAAAGTGAGCAGCAAGGGACTGGAAGACCTCTTCCTCAAAAACCTCAAAAGCCGCGAACTACACGCCCAGCGGTCAGGTAAAGAGAAGCCGATGTATGCTCGCCAACTGTTGAGCCGCGACGTACACCTCACCATAGTGCAGCTGCCTATGAACAGCAAACTGGCAGGGCACTCGCTACTTGCCCTCGACCTCACCAACAAGGCGGGAGTGATGGTGGCCTCGATAGTGAGAGGCGGACGGCGAATACACATACCAGGGCCACAGACACTGCTCTTCCCCGGCGACAGACTGCAGATAATAGGCAGCGACGAGGACATCAAGGTGTTCTCTGAACTGATACAAGCAGAGGTGTTTCCCGAGAAAGCCTTCGTCGACGAGCACGACTTGGTGCTGCGCAGCATAGTGGTGAGCCCCGACTCCTTCCTCTGCGGCAAGATGGTGCGCCACTGCCGACTGCGCGAAGACCATGACTGCATGTTGATAGGCTTTGAGAATGACGACGGCCAGATAGGATTGCCAGAGGCTGACCGCGTGATAGAAGAGGGCGACACTCTCTGGATAGTAGGCGAGAAAGTGGCGATAAAAGCATTGAACATTGAACATTAATAGTATTATGAGCGCTTATTTCTTTCTATTCAATGGGCGGCGCAGCGATACACTCAAGACGCTGGAGAGCCTGAAAACCCAACGGGGACTGGACCGCATAGTGGTGCTGCAACCTCGACAACTGCCAAGCAGCGAGCGCATTGACGATATGCAAGACGGCCAAGTAAGCACCGCCGAGGTGGAGGATCACTTCTTTACCGGCACGGTGATAAACAAAATATACAGCTATAAAGCTGACTGCTTCTTCCTCTATACCAAGACAACGCCGCTGAAGATGGGCTACCGCGCCGTGGAGCGTATGCTGCAAGTATGCTGCCCGATGGACCAACTGGTATATGCCGACCACTACGAAATTAAAGACGGTCAAACACTACCCCACCCGCTCATCGACTACCAGCAAGGTAGCGTACGCAACGACTTTGACTTCGGCAGCGTGATACTATTCAACACCTGGCAACCATACGTGAGCAACTATAAGCATGCCGCCCTCTATCGCGCCCTGCTCAACATAAGACACAAGACACACCTGCGTGAGATGCTCTACACCGAAGAAGAGAGCGACCTGCGCAAGAGCGGCGACAAGCAGTTTGACTACGTAAACCCCGCACAGCGCGAGGTGCAGATAGAGATGGAGAAAGCCTTCACTGAGTGGCTCGACCAAGAGGGCATGCTGCTCAGCGACGAGATGATAAGGGATGTGGACTTAGGGGAAAAGAATAATGCTCAATGTCCAATGGCCAATGGTCAATGTATAGAAGCCAGCGTCATCATTCCTGTGAGAAACCGCGAGAAGACAATTGCCGACGCCATACACTCAGTGCTAGACCAGAAGGCCGACTTCAAATACAATGTCATCGTAGTGGACAACCACTCTACCGACGGCACCTCCGCAGCCATAGAAATAATAGCCCGTCAAGACAGCCGCGTGGTGCACATAGTGCCACATCAAGATGACCTCGGCATTGGTGGATGCTGGGACCTCGCAGTGCGCAGCGAACAGTGTGGCAAGTTTGCCGTGCAGCTCGATAGCGACGACCTCTACAGCGGTCCCGACACACTACAGAAGATTGTGGACAAGTTCTACGAGACAAAAGCAGCCATGGTGATAGGCTCCTACAGCCTGGTGGACTTCAACCTACAGCCGCTACCCCCGGGACTGATAGACCACCGCGAATGGACCGACCACAACGGCATGAACAACGCACTGCGCATCAATGGCCTCGGCGCACCGAGAGCATTCTATACACCCGTAATCAGAGAGATAGGTTTCCCCAACACAAGCTACGGCGAGGACTACGCCGTGGGACTCGCTATCTCGCGCAAATATAAGATTGGTCGCATTTATGACTGCTTGTACCTCTGCCGCCGCTGGGACGGCAACTCCGACGCAGCACTGTCGATAGATAAGGTAAACCGCAACAACGCCTACAAAGACAGCTTGCGCAGCATGGAGATGAACAAGCGCATAAACATCGTGTATAGCGGAAGCGACATCACGCCAGACACGCAACTCGACGAATGGCTCAAGCTACAGCACGATAGCTGGCCTGAGGTGAAACAACGCTTCGCAGAACTCGACACCAAAGTGGAGAAACACAACATAATCACAGCCGAAGGTCTGACTCTCACCGTGCAATACAATCCTGCCCGCATACGCTCCACCGCCGCCATGGTGGACAAACAAAGTATCGCCCGCAGGCGGTGCTTCCTGTGCATCGAAAATCAGCCGAAAGAGCAGATGCACGTCAACTTCGAAAGCAGATATCAGCTGTGCATTAACCCCTACCCCATACTCCACCGCCACTGCACCATACCACTCATAGCCCATAAGCCGCAACTGATGGCAGGGCACTACGGCGACCTGAAGAAACTCATACAGTGGTTGCCCAAGCAAGTCGTGTTCTACAACGGACCGCAGTGCGGAGCCTCAGCGCCCGACCACTTCCATTTCCAGACAGGCGACAAGGACGAGATGCCACTGCTGCGCGACATCCAGAAATACAAGCAAACGGCAGAGAAACTGGCCGACGGCATACTGCTCATCAAAGACTACGCTTGCCCCGTGCTGTACTGCGAGGGCATCGAAGACCTGCAAATGATGGTGGACATGCTGCCCATGGTAGAAGGCGAGTCTGAACCGCGCTTCAATATACTGGCATGGTATGACGAAATCCCCAGAGAGGAAAATAATGGTCAATGGTTAATGGTCAATGGCCAATATCAAGAAAACTACCTGCTCATACCGCGTGGCAAGCTGCGTCCCGACTGTTATTTTGCAGAAGTGGAGCAAGGCTACTGCATCAGTCCTGGAGCCGTAGATATGTCAGGCCTGATTATCACGCCGAGAGAGGAAGACTACCGCCGACTGACCGGCGAACAGGCTGCCGCCATACTTAAAGAGGTAGCTCTGGAAGAAACAAAACTGAACGAAGTCTGCAAAAAGATAAAAGCCCATGGCTCTTGCTCAAACCTCTGCTATTAGAGTAGGCGTGATGACCGCCCCTACCATTACGGTCACCCTCCACGGCAAGTGGAGGGCGAAGGATGGTGGCGTGATTGACAATAGGGAGATTGTCGTGAACAAGCCCGCAGAGTTTGCGCCACTAAGTCCTGACAGCTCCTTCACCTTGCACGGTGTCACAATAGGCAAGACTTATCACTGGGAACGCAAAGAAGACCAAACTTTTATAGGCAAGCTATCAGTCATAGAAGAAGACGGGCAGCTCACCGCCGTAAACACACTGCCCATCGAGGACTACCTCGTCTCCGTCATCAGCAGTGAGATGTCGGCCACTGCTTCACTAGAGTTTCTGAAGGCCGCTGCCGTCATTAGCCGCTCATGGGTGAAGAGGCAGATTCTTAACAAAGACCTTAAGGATATTAAAGACCTTAGAGACTTTAAAGACACAAAGAACACCCTTATCACTTGGCAAGACCACGAAGACCACGCCCTCTATGATGTATGTGCCGACGACCATTGCCAACGCTACCAAGGCATTACCAAAGCAAGCAACCCCAATGTGAAGCGTGCCGTAGAAGAGACACACGGCGAGGTGCTGACCTATGACGGTGAGATATGCGATTGCCGCTTCTCGAAATGCTGCGGCGGAAGGATGGAGGAGTTTGCCACCTGCTGGCAGGACAAGGACGTGCCCTACCTGCAAGCCCTCGAAGACCGAGACTCCAAGGACGGAACTATACTGTGCGACACCCACGACAAGACTATCCTCGCACAAGTGCTCAACGACTACGATCAAGAGACCATAGATTTCTACCGTTGGACAGTAACATACACGCAAGACGAACTCTGCAATCTGCTACGCCGCAAGCTTGGGCGCGACTTCGGCCAGGTGCTGGAGCTGCAGCCCATCAAGCGCGGCAAGAGCGGACGAATATACCAACTACTGATACGCGGCACAAAAGACAGCCTCGTCATCGGCAAGGAACTGACTATACGCTCTGCCCTCAGCGAGAGTCATCTCTACAGCTCCGCATTCGATGTAGAGCAGAATGGCGAAACCTTTACCCTGCATGGCAGAGGCTGGGGACACGGCGTTGGACTCTGCCAGATTGGCGCTGCCGTAATGGGAACAAAAGGCTACAACTACCGCGAGATACTCGCCCACTACTACCCAAACACACAAATAGAAACATATAATGAAGAAAACAACTAACCAATCCTCTCCCTCTAAAGAGATAAGAGGAGGTCGGTCCAATCCCTGGGCATGGGTGCCGTCGCTATATTTCGCTGAGGGCATACCCTATCTCATGGTAATGGCCATTGCCGCAATAATGTATAAGAAACTCGGTCTGGATAACGACGAGATTGCCCTCTACACCAGTTGGCTCTACCTGCCATGGGTCATCAAGCCGCTGTGGAGCCCCATAGTAGATATGTTTAAGACCAAACGCTGGTGGATTGTGGTGATGGAGTTTGTGATAGGCGTTACCATTGCCGGAGTAGCCCTCACCATCCGGGCACCGCAGTTTGTGCAATACACCATGGCCTTCTTTTGGCTCATGGCTTTCAGCAGCGCCACTCACGACATCGCCGCCGATGGCTTCTACATGATTGGTTTAGACACTAACAAGCAGTCGCTTTTCGTGGGCATACGTAGCACCTTCTACCGTATATCCATGATTGCAGGACAAGGCCTCACTTTAATCCTCGCCGGCACACTGGAGAGAAACCTCGGTGACGAACCCCTGGCATGGACCTACACCATGGCAACAGCAGCAGTGGTGTTCATTCTGCTCTTCCTATACCATGCCATAATGTTGCCGAGAGTGGAGAAAGCTGATCAAGAAAAGAAGGAGAAAAACGCGAGTGCCAGCCAGTTCTTCGCAGTATTCAAGGAGTTTTTCACCAAGCAGGGCGTGTGGATAGCCATCGTGTTTATGCTACTCTACCGTTTCCCCGAAGCCCTGCTCACCAAGATAGCGCCGCTCTTCCTGATTGACAACGCAGCTGCCGGCGGCCTCGAGCTCAGCACCGACGCTGTGGGAATCGCCCAAGGCACCGTGGGAGTGGTGGGTCTGACCATCGGCGGCATACTCGGCGGCATAGCAGCCTCGAGAGGTGGCCTCAAGAAATGGCTTTGGCCAATGGTGTGGGCCATCACACTGCCCGATATAATATACGTATTTCTGAGTGTCATGATGCCAAGCAACATCTTTGTCATCTCCACCGCCATCTTTGTGGAGCAGTTTGGCTACGGTTTCGGCTTCACAGCCTACATGCTCTTCATGCTCTATTTCTGCCAGACGGGTAATGGTCGGGAATCAGGAGTCGAGAGTCAAGAGTCAAGGACAAACAATCAGACTTCCCACTACGCCATCTGCACAGGATTCATGGCACTAAGCATGATGTTGCCGGGCATGGTGGCAGGCTATCTGCAGAAGTGGTTGGGCTACACAGCTTTCTTTATCCTCGTGATGGCATGCTG
>JAGCTG010000090.1 GCA_017963785.1 Bacteroidaceae bacterium
CCAAGTTTGCGAGCAGCAAAACCGTCAAAGAAATCAAAGAAAGCTCCCAAGACAATAAACAGCAGTGCTGGCACTAGCTGCGAGTGAAAAGCATAGGTGATAGCTATGCATCCGCAGATCAGGTTGCACAATGTTATGGAGTTAGGAATATGTCGTTTCATCCTCAATGTTCAATTCTCAATGTTCAATGTGAAAGTCGGGCTATGACAGTGCTGTTGCCTACGGTGGATTGTCCCATCTTTACGGTAACCTCTGCGCTAAGAGGTAGGAACACATCCACGCGGCTGCCAAACTTGATAAAGCCTAGATGTTCGTCAATAAAGCATTCTTCGCCTTCGTGGGCGTAGGTGACTATGCGTCGGGCAATGGCTCCAGCTATCTGGCGCACTAGAATCTCTCCGTATTGCTCTGTCTCTATCACTATTGTAGAGCGCTCGTTCTCCATGCTGGCCTTGGGCAGCCATGCCTTATGGAAGTTGCCGTTTTCATGCTCCACCTTTTTCACCACGCCATCCACAGGAAACCAGTTGGCGTGAACATTTGTCAGCGACATGAATATAGACACCATCTTGCGAGGGGCATGGAAATACTCGTTCTCTTCTACTTCTTCAATCACTACAACCTTGCCGTCTGCCGGGGCTACAACAATGCCGTTGGTGTCACCTTGGAAATAGCGGATGGGACAGCGGAAGAAGTTGACCATTATTCCATATACCACGGCGGAGATGGCCAGTAAGGTGTAAAAGACGATGGGCAAAGATAGCAGATGTACAAAAATCCAGAAGCACAGCGCATTAAACACCACCAGAATCAAGCCGCTGATGGTTAGGATGGACGTGCCTTCATGGTGGAGGCGGATTTTCTTTATCTTCTTTATCTTGTCAATTGACTTCATTTCTATAATGAATTGTCCCATAGTCTGGGTATCAATATGCAAATATAGGCATTTTTTGCGTTAACAGAGATAAAATATAGCCTTTTTTAATCTTTTTGTCTATAAAAGGAACATTCTTTGTTTCTTTTATACCTTTTTTTGAGATTTGCGTGGCAAGTGTTTTCTGGAGGCCGCAGCATGCATGCGGCGCACGGCGCGACGGTGTGCCTCGGAGAGACGGTGTTGCTCCTGCGATTGCTCAAGGGCTACTTGTTGCTCATGGCGCTGAAGGTTTTCAAGCACAATATTAAGGCTTTGCTGCGAGGTGAGGATATCCATCTTGCTTATTCCGCGCAGACACTCTTTCAGCGTATGCACAGCTATGGCTTGCGCGCGGTTAACTATCTGCATGCCGGTGATAGTCAGGGTGATATAGTTGTTGCGAAAGTCCACTCTTGCCTTGCGTCGTGTCACGGCGTGCATCTCTTCCAGCGAGTTGATAATACGCGTCATAGTCGATTTGCTAAACGAAGTGGCGTCACAGAGGTCTTGCTGCGTACACAGGTCACGGCTGCTGATGGCCATCAGCACATCCCACTGGTCGCCGTTAATCTCTATTCCGGCAGTCTTGAAATCTGCGTTGAGTCGTTTGCGTAGCGCCGTACTTACTTTACCGTTCATCAGGGCAAAGATCAATCGGTAGTCAAGGGTAGTGGTGTTGGTCATGGAGTGTCTTGTTGAGGGCGTTTGCTGTGCAAATTTAATGATTTTATTTCTGAAACCGACATTTTTCTCCAAAGGTATGCGTCAAATTATGCAAGTATTGCAGAGCGAAGATATAAATTATATTATAATGTTCGCGCGTTCATTATATATTTTTAATATAAAGAGGTAGGAGAAGGATGGGGAAAAACAGGGCAGTTTTTGTTCGTCTGCTCCTTTTTGCAAAAACCGCGTAAAACCGCATTTCTTGCCTTTTTTAGGGAAAATTTAGTGTAAAAACAAAAATAAATGCAAATAAGTGTCATTTTGTGGTAGCAAAATGTGGTAGTTTTAATAAGATTTCTTAATTTTGTACCTTACATAGTGTAACTATGCACGTGAGATAAAACTGAAATAATATAATAATTTAAACTCAATGTGTATGAAAAACCGTTTATTCAGGTTTAGCAAGAAGCTCTTTGGAACAATGGGCTTGCTATTGATTGGCGCGTTGATGTATTCTTGCTCTGACGACTACGATCTGCCAGACAAGACGCCGAGTTGGTTGGGTTCGAGTATCTATGATTACTTGAAGGACCCCTCTAATGGCAGCTACACCAACATGATTAAGCTAATCGATGATTTGGACTATGCGACCGTTCTGGCAAGAACGGGTAGTAAGACCCTGTTTGTAGCTGACGACGAGGCCTTTGATCAGTTCTATAAAAAGAACGATTGGGGCGTTAGCAGCTACGAGGACCTCACCTCTGCGCAGAAGAAGCTGTTGCTTCACACTGCCATGCTCGACAACCCCTATCTGCTCGAGATGTTGCCTAACCTGACTTCCAACAGTCAGAACTCTACCGGCGGCTATCTGGAGAAAAATCAGTGTATGCGCAGGCCTACTTCGCTGCAGATCACTGACTCCATCTCCTTCTTCAAGTGGAGTAGCGATGCCATCCCGACCACCAATAATCCTGAGGACAAGGACTATTGGGCTCGCTTCCGCGAGCAGTCCAAGGGCGGTATGTACATGGCCGGCGACGGTACTGTGCCCATGATGATTCACTGGATCAATGGCCAGATGGAGGAGCAGGGCATTACCGACGAAGACTTTGAGGTTATCGTAGGTCGTCCACGCGAAAAGAATGATGTTTACATCTACGGCAGCAAGATTGTTGAGCAGGACATTACCTGCCAGAATGGTTACATCGACAAGATGGACCGCGTGCTGCTCGCTCCCACCAATATGGCGGAGATGATTCGCACCAATGGCCGCACAAAGCTGTACAGCCATCTGCTCGACCGTTTCAGCGCTCCTTACTACAGCCCGTCCCTCACCAACTCGCTGCGCCAGCTGCCTGGTTATGAGGCAGTGGACTCCGTATTTGAGAAGCGCTACTTCTCTGCTCGTTCGCAGGGTGGCAACGCTCTTGAGACCGATCCTCAGGCCAAGCGCGTGTCGCAGTTCCTCAACTACGACCCGGGATGGAACACTTACTACAATGCCAGCCACGGCGTGCAGCAGGATATCGGCGCTATGTTCGTGCCCTCCGACGAGGCTATGGCTAAGTACTTCCTCCCTGGCGGTGGTGGTGAGTTCCTTATGAACGCTTATGCTATCCAGCCCAACACCGAAGAGAATCTGGAGGTCAACCTCGACCAGATTCCTCTCGAGGTAATCCAGCAGCTCATCAACAACCTGATGAAGATTTCCTTCATCGAGTCAGTGCCGAGCAAGTACCTCAGTATTATGAACGACGCTCGCGACCCGATGTTCTCCGACGTCAACACGGTGGAGGAATACTGCCAGAAGATAGACACCTGTCTCATTGCTAACAATGGTGTTGCTTATATAATGAATGAGGTACGTACACCCGCGAAGTATGCTTCGGTTTCCGCACCGGCACTCGTAGGCGACAGCCTCCATATCTTCAACTGGGCAATCACGGCCGATGATAAGTATATCACCAACCCCAACTCTGCCCCGCTGAACTCATTTACATCTACCTATTTGCTCGCGATGAGCTCCACCTTCAGCTTCTTTATCCCCACCGACAATGCGCTGAAGCGTTACTACGATCCCGTTTCGATGGCTTCCAGCCAGCCCTACATGCTTGCCTTCAGCTTTGACAGCAAGAATGTGTCGTCGCCCATCTCGGCATACGCTTACAAGTATGACCCCTATACCGACCAGGCTGACTCCGTGCGCATGACCGCCACCATCAAGCCCGCTCTGCTCTACAACCGTCTGAAGGATATGCTCGACGCTCACATCATCGTTCACGATGAGTCAGAGGAGGACGGCATCCTTAGCGGCAAGAGCTTCTACACCACCAAGGGCGGTGCGCCTATCAAGGTCACCGATCCCGCCAAGGGTATCAACGGTGGTAAGGTGCAGGGTGCATGGCAGATTGAGCACAACCAGTTCTGCAACATCCAGGAGATTTTCGATAAGTCA
>JAGCTG010000091.1 GCA_017963785.1 Bacteroidaceae bacterium
CTGCAGGCACTGAAAGCGTGGATGCAGGAGATAGGCCTGCCACTCACCATCAGCGCACTGGGAGCCACTGACGATATGATTCCGGGCATCACCGAAACCACCGTCATCTATCCCGCAGGCTATCTGAATCTGACGAAGGAAGACGTGACAGAGATTCTCAAGGAGAGTATATAAAAACGAAAAAAATGATGAAAAAGATTATGATTTCAATGCTGCTGGCAATCGCGACCATGGCAGCATCGGCACAGCAAGCCGCAAAAGTGTATCTTACCAGAGAAATTACGCCTGAGGCGTTAGTAAAAATCTACAAGGCACTTGGCGTGGAAGCCAAAGGCCGCGTGGCAGTAAAAGTGTCTACAGGCGAAGGCAGCAATCCCAACTATCTGAAGCCAGAGCTGATCAAGGATCTGGTGCTTGAGGTGGATGGCACCATCGTAGAATGCAACACCGCATACGGCAGTGGCGCCGGCAACGAACAAGATGAGCGCAACACATCAGCCAACCACTGGAAAGTGATAGAGCGTCACGGCTTCCTGAAATACTTCCCCGTGGACATCATGGACGAGTATGACGAGATACGCATCCCCGTCAAGGACCGTTCGCACATCAAGTATGACATCGTTGGCGGCCACATGGCCAACTACGACTTCATGATAGCCCTCAACCACTTCAAAGGGCATCCCATGGGCGGCTATGGCGGAGCGCTGAAGAATCTGTCTATCGGCTGCGCCAGCCAAAACGGAAAAGCCTATATCCATTCATCAGGCAAGATGGAAAAGCTGGAAATGGGCAAGCTGTGGACACCGGAGTTTGTCGGCAACCAAGACGGCTTCCTGGAGTCGATGGCAGCAGCGGCACAAGCTGTGGTCAACTATTTCAACAAGAAACAAGGCATCATCTACATCAACGTGATGAACAACATGTCGATAGACTGCGACTGCGTGGACCATCCTGCTCCTGTAAAGCTGGAGGACTACGGCATCCTCGCCTCCACCGACCCCGTGGCGCTCGACCAAGCCTGCATCGACATCATCAATCAGCAGAAAGTGACCACGACAAACGACCCCACCGACCTGCTGAGCCGCATAGACAAGCAGCATGGCACCCACACCATTGACCATGCCGAGAAACTGGGACTCGGTTCCAAGCGATACAAACTGGTGAACCTCGACAAGTAAGCCTTAAAGCCACCTGAGCCATTCAAGATGAAAAGAATTCTTATCGCATTTTATGCAGTACTGTTATCTTCAGCGGCGGAAGCACAGCCCCGGGCGACGAACCTGATACCGGTGCCGGCAGAGTATTCGGTTCGCCCGGGAAGCGTCAGTCGGGGCAAGGTGGCCAGCATGCGCGAAAAGGTCCGTATCTCAGAAAAGGCTCTCCTCCGTCGGTTGAAAGGCAGGAAACTGGCTGACTGGCAGTTGAAATCGGGTTATTGGCTGGAACTTGGGAAGAAGGGCGTCAAGATTGTGGCTGCTGATGCGGAAGGCGTGTTTTATGCCCGTCAGACGCTCAAGATGATGGCTTCCTTAGACAGCACTCTGACCTGCTGCTCCATTCTTGACTGGCCGCGTTTTCGCTACAGGGGCATTATGCTCGATGAGAGTCGTCATTTCCAAGGTAAGGACTTCGTAGAAAAGCAATTGGAGATGATGGCCCGACTAAAGATGAACCGCTTCCATTTCCATCTGGTGGACAATCCGGGCTGGCGTGTGCAGATTGATGCCTATCCTCGGCTCACCAAGCTGACTGCATGGCGCCCTCAGGCTTTTTTCTGGGATTGGGAAAAGGACGAAATAGGCGGCTCTTTCGTAGAGGAGGGAACGCCTTGGGCTTACGGCGGATACTATACCAAGCAGGATATAGCCGAGATATTGGCTTTTGCCCACGAGAGGCATATTGAGGTGATACCCGAAATAGAGATGCCTGGGCATAACTACGAGACCCGGGCCGCTTACCCCGAACTGGCCTGCAGCCTGCCGAATGGAGGAAAAGACCCTTGGGAACTTTGTCCGGGAAAGGAGAGCACCTTCGAGTTTCTGGAGAAAGTCCTGCTGGAGGTTTTCGATATGTTCCCCTCGAAGTATGTCCATATTGGTGGCGACGAGGCCCGCAAGAACAACTGGAAACTCTGTCCCGACTGTCAGGCCAGGATGCAGGCTGAAGGACTGAAAAGCGCAGAAGAGCTTCAGAGTTATATGATTAAGCGGGTGGAGCGTTTTGCCCATCAACACGGCAAGCGCATCATCGGTTGGGACGAGATTCTGCAGGGAGGATTGGCTCCGGATGCCACCGTGATGTCCTGGCACGGAATTGAAGCTGGTCTGCAGACCGTCAAAGCCGGGCATGATGTGATTTTCACCCCCACGCACTACTATTATCTCGACTATCACCAAGACCCGGCTCAGTTCCGCCCCGTGGGGCGCCATGTGAGCATAGAGAAAGTCTATTCCTTCGAACCCATGGCAGAGAGTATTTCCGAGGCTGACGCCCATCATGTCTTGGGTGTTCAGGGCAATCTGTGGACAGAGCATGTTCAAGATGCATGGCATGCTGAGATGATGCTCTATCCCCGCGTTTTCGCTATCGCCGAAACGGGCTGGAGTCAGGCTGAACATAAGGATTGGCCAGACTTCGAGCGAAGAGCCACTGTCTTGTCTGCCATTGCTCGCCAATGGGGATATACCGTGTTCCCTTCATTAAAGCCTGAACTCATAAACAATCCATAAGTGAACGCATATGAAAAACATTATTATTACTATGGCAGCACTCCTGGCCATGAGCCTGAGTGCGTGCTCGCAAGGAAACAAAGCAAAACAGAGTAAGGATATGAAAAAAGTATTAGTAACCTATTTCTCCGCTACCGGCACCACCAAGGGCGTGGCACAGCAGCTGGCAGAGGTGACTGGCGGCACGCTGCACGAAATCAAGCCCGCACAGCCCTACACCGATGCCGACCTCGACTGGCGCGACAAGCAGAGCCGTTCCAGTGTTGAGATGCAGAACAAGTCGTCGCGTCCGGCCATTACTGATAAGCTATCCAACATGCAGGACTACGAGGTCATCTATGTTGGTTTCCCCATCTGGTGGTACACTTGCCCCACCATCATCAATACCTTCATGGAGGCCTACGACTTCAAGGGCAAGACAGTCATACCCTTCGCCACCTCTGGCGGCAGCACCATCACGAAAGCATGCGAAGACCTTAAAGCTGCTTATCCTGATGTGAACTGGAAGGAAGGCAAGCTGCTGAACCGAGCCTCGAAGAAAGAACTGGAGAATTGGGTGAAGACGCTTGACTATTAGAGTCTTGTCTTGGGTTCCACATGCACGGCGATGTGGGTGTCCTCCCCATAGTGGTCTCTGAGCACATGCTCCACCACTGAAGCCTTGTCGTGCGCTTCGCGCAGAGTGATGTCGCCATCCATAAGGATGTGTAGCTCGATGGCATAATGATTGCCTATGCGGCGCGTGCGCAAAGCGTGCGGCTCCTCTACTCCGTCAACAGATGCTGCCAGGCGGAGAATCTCCGTTTCCACCTCGTCGGGCAACGACTGCTCCATCAGGTCGCCTATGCCGTCGCGCAGCAAGAAGACCGCCACTTTAAAGATAAACAAACCGACGATGACCGATGCAATGGGGTCAAGCACTGTCCATCGCTGCCCCAGCAAGATAGCGCCGCCGATGCCCAGAGCCGTCCCTATCGACGAGAGAGCATCGCTGCGGTGATGCCATGCGTTGGCTTCCACCACCTGCGAGTGCAGCCTGCGGGCATACACCATAGAGTAGCGGTAGGTCGCCTCCTTCAGCACTATCGACAGCAGGGCGGCCCACAAGGCAAGCATGCCGGGAGCTGGCAACTGCTCCCCCTTTGTCCATGCCACTATCTTCGCGACGCCACCATAGACTATGCCTGCGGCTACCACAAGCAGTGCCAATCCAATGAGAGTCAGCGCCAGAGTCTCATATTTGCCATGCCCGTAGTCATGCGACTTGTCGGTCGGTTTGCCGCTGATATGGACAAAAGCAATAACCACGGCATCTGTCACGAAGTCGCTTAACGAATGGACCGCATCGGCCATCATCGCTGCACTATGCCCCATGATGCCCGCCACGAACTTGAAGGCGAGCAGCAACACATTCACCGCACCGCCTACCAGCGTTACCTTATATATTTCCTTTGCGCGTGTCACAATTAACGATCGTTTTGACGTTGATTGACTTTACATGTGCAAAGGTAAGGCTTTTCGTTAGACAAGAAGCATATTATTGGCAAAATTAAGCCGTTCTCGTGAAATCTAAAACTGTTCTCGCGCAAAAGAGAGCAGCTTTAGTTCCTGGCAAGTCGCGCTAAAATCCTGGCAAGTCGCGCTAAGATTTTGTGAGGTATTCATAGGGTATCCCCCCCCCCTTTCATTAACATTAACTAATGGTTAATGCTTTCGTAAAATTCGTGTGTTTAGGTAGTGGTATTGAGTATATCTGTTGTAGATTAGATGTCGAGTGGAAAAACGCCAGACCTCCTTTTTTTCTTGTGAAGAAGCTATGTCATTTGAAAAAAAATGTGTGTATTTGCAGTTGATAATAATATTAAAAACCAAACAAAAATGAAACAAAAAGTTCTGCTGCTCCTGATGGCAGCCCTGTTCCTCGCCTCATGCTCCGACAACGACAAGACCAACGAGCTCCCCTTCTGTCAAGCTTACATCACATCCTACAACGAGTTTGGCGCCGCAATGCTCAATCTAACGCAGGACGACATGACAGAGGCTGGCTTCTCTCTCGGCGATCTCATCAGCATCACTGTTGAGGGCACAGAAATCGTTATGCCCTACTACGACGGTTTCTACACACGCAACGCCGAATATCTCTGCGTCGCATACCCCACCTACCCCAGCGTATGCTTCACCGCTAACAACGTAGGACTGCCTGAGTCGCTCAGCGGACTGGAGGGGCATGCCGTTACTATCAGGATGAAGGAAAAGGGCGGCTGTCTCGATGTGCAACAGGCCCTGAGCATGAAGTACAGCAACTACCGCGAAGACTATCCCAACCACTCTGATGCCCAGTTTGCCAATGCACGCGCGGTGAGCGCCGGCAACATAGCCAACGGGGTGCTCCACCGCACCTCATCGCCGTTCAGCAACGACATCAACCGCGCCCCCTACGTCTCTCAATACCTGGAGCGCGAACACGTGCAGACCGTGCTCAACCTCGCCGACACACAGCAGAACATGCAGACCTACGATATGCCCCCATACAGCCGCACCCTCTGGGATGGAGGCAACGTCATCTTGTGCCCCCTCAAGGCAGACCCCACGGCTGACGACTATAACACCTCCCTGATAGCCGCGCTGAAGCAGCTGCCCTCACACCCCGCACCCTACGTGGTGCACTGCATGGAGGGCAAGGACCGCACCGGATATGTGTGCGCACTGCTCGAGGGACTGTGCGGAGCAACCTACGATGAAATAGTGGCCGACTATCTCATCACCTATGCCAACTACTACCAAATCACACCGGAGCAAAACCCCGAATTGTGCAACACACTCGTATCCCTGAGGCTCAACACCTGCCTGATGTATTATGCCGGCGTCACCGACGAATCCCTCCTCCCCGGCATTGACTATGCAAAAGCCCTCTCCGACTATCTCCTCTCTCACGGCATGACGCCCCAGCAGCTCGACGCTCTGGTCCAGGCTCTCACGGAAAACAACTAAAATATACCATATCAACCATTTTACATATAATTATATATATTGTTTGCGCACGCATGTGAGAAAAATGTCGTAACTTTGCACGCTGAATGGAAAAAATAGCATATTGATGCCCCACCAGGTGGCTGGGGAGGAGCACAGAGCAAGGGCTGGAAGAGCACAGACTTCTGGGGCAACGAAGAAGAATAAAATAACCGCGACTTTGCAGAAACTCAGCGCGACTTGCCAGAAACTTAGCGCACTCTTGCGGCAAAGGCGAAGCCTTCGCGAAGATTTCGTCGGTGGTCGCGCTGAAGGCGCGGGCCGACATAAAGAAATCTGAGAGACCCTGGCGGCAAAGGCGAAGCCTTCGCGAAGATTTCGTCGGTGGTCGCGCTGAAGGCGCGGGCCGACATAAATAAATCTGAGAGGCTCTGGCGGCAAACTTAGCGCGACTGCATTCGGTGCAACACTGCAAAAACGCCTGTTGCTCAAGGTTCAATGGTCAATGTCCTATACCACATAATCGCACTCGTAACAATAGCAGTGTGGGGCTCCACTTTCGTTTACACCAAACTGCTATTGCTGAGCGGCCTCACTGCCGCCCAGGTGTTTACGTTACGTTTCATTATTGCCTATGTTCTCCTGTTGGCATGGTCATTGACAAGGCGTAACTTCCGCCTCTTCGCCTCATCAATAAAGGACGAGCTGCTCATGCTCGCCCTCGGCATCACTGGCGGCTCGCTCTATTTCCTGAGCGAGAACACAGCTCTCAACTACACCACAACCACCAACACCTCGCTGATAGTATGCCTGTGCCCATTGTTCGCGGCACTTCTCATCTCCCTTTTCTACCGCTCACAACGTCTGCGCCCTATGCAAGTGGTGGGGTCTTTCATTGCTGCCGCAGGAGTGGTGGTGGTCGTACTTAACGGACATTTCGTCCTACACCTCTCCCCGTTGGGCGATTCGCTCGCCCTCATAGCCTGTCTGTGCTGGGCCTTCTATTCGCTGTTGATGATATCCGCCAACCAGCGTTACGATGTCATGTTCATCACCCGCAAGGTGTTCTTCTACGGCATAGTGAGCATCATCCCCTACTTCATCTTCAACCCCGAGATGCCCTCGCTCGCCACCCTCTGCCGTCCCGCAGTGCTGGCCAACCTTATCTTCCTCGGTGCGGTAGCCTCGTTGCTCTGCTTCTTGGCATGGAACTGGGTTATGAAGCGCCTCGGCGCAATCACAGTCACCAACTATGTGTATCTCAACCCAGTGGTAACAATAATCTTTGCTTGGATGTTGCTCTCAGAGCAGATAACCATTTTCTTCCTGCTCGGCACTGTGCTTATTCTGCTGGGCATGTACCTGAGCGCAGGTACTCGTCGTCCCTAGCAAGTATCTTCTCTATCTTGCCAACATACAGCGTATGGTAGTCACCATTAGGATAGCACTGCACAATAGGTTCCTGACTGATAAAGTCCTCCTTCTTCACGTCAGTGGCATAGAGTTTCTTGCACACTAGCACCAGCTTGGCCTCTGCAAAATAAACAGTGTTGTCAGCATACACAGGAGTCAGCCCAGTCTTGGCAATCTTGTCTTCGTTGCGCCCTGACACAGAGCCCAGATAAGCCATCTCTTTCTTGAATGATTTATCCATCACGCAGAGCGAAAAGTACCCCTCTTCGTCCACAAACTTCTTAGTATAGCGCGACTGGCGGATATAGACCACCGCCGTAGGGTCATTGCTTCCCCACAAGCTCCCAAGATGCCCCCATGAGATAGTCATAGTGTTGCATCCCGTCTGGGCATTGCCGGCACTCAGTAGCATCCATTCATTGCCAATCAGCGTGAATGGATTAAAACACATGTCTTTGTAGTTAACTTCTTTCATAGTTTTCGTTTTCGTTATCGTTTTCGTTAATTTCTATATAAAAGCTCACCGGCCTGAAACCATCATTGCAGCTTATCATAGCGCTCATCGGATTGCGCATCCACCCGTCGTAGAAATTCCCCTCGCCCTTAGCCAAGGACTCCACAAACGGCTGCATCACACTCCATGCCGCACCACACATCCCTTCGGGACGTTTGCCCTCAATCGACACCCATTGCTGACCGATACTCACATCGCATGCATGCTCAATCGGATTTTCGTACTTCGCCATCAGGTCCTCATACTCCGTCCGCCTTACAGCAGTTATCTTTACCTTATTCATTTCTCAATGCTCAATGTTCAATACTCAATCCTCAATGTTCAATGCTCAATGTTCAATGGTTCTCTGTCTTACCGCCTCATACAGCAGAATCGCCGCACTCACCGACACATTAAGCGAATCTAGTCTCCCAAGCATCGGAATGCGTATATGCGCATCGGCAGCCTGACGCCATACATCCGTGAGGCCAGTAGCCTCAGTGCCCATCACGATAGCCGTGGCACCCGTCATCGCAGTATCGTAGTATAGCGACGAGTCCTGCAACTGGGCAGTAAGAATCTGGATGCCATGAGACCTAAGCCATGCTATACACTCTTCCGAGCTGCACGCTACGCACGGCACCGTAAACACTGCACCAATGGAGCTGCGGATAAGGTTAGGATTATACAAATCAGTCAGCGGGTCGCACACTATCACCGCATCCACTCCCGCAGCATCGGCACTGCGCAGCACCGCCCCAAGGTTGCCCGGCTTCTCCACGCTCTCCAGCACCATAATCAGCGGGGCATCGCTCAGCCGCACGTCAGCTAGAGTCAGTGAGCGCGAGCGCACCAAGGCTATCACGCCCTCGGTGCTGCCACGATAGGCGATTCGCTCATACACTGCCGGAGAAACCTTCAGCCTCTTGACTCTTGACTCTCGACTCTCGACTCTTGACCCTTGACTCTCGACTCTTGACTCTTGACTCTCAAACACCGTGTCTATCTCAAAGCCCGCATCTATGCAGTGCTGCAGCTCACGCTGCCCTTCCACCACAAACAGGCCTGTCTTGCGCCGCTCCGCCGACTTCTGCTGCAATAGCAGCAACTGCTTTATCCGCGGATTATGCACACTCGTTATTGTCTCTATTTCCTTCATACCTTTATCTTCGCAAGCGAAGTTACATCTTTTTTCCCGTCAAACCAAATTTGGCACAAATATACTATATAAAATAAACTGACTTATATAATAAGCACACCAAAATTTGGCCTCTTATTCATAATTTTCTATTTTTGCAAACTAATTGACAAAAACTATAAACTTTATAAAAATCTAAAACATGAAGAAAAAACAATTAAAACAAATTGTAGTGACGCTATGCCTACTAATGGGCATATGCTCACAAGTAAAAGCGGATGATTTTGTAACAACTATCACCGATGGTTATTACTATATCCGCACAGTATGGGATATGAAGCAATTGTCCTATCAAACGCAAAATGGAGTGGACTATGCCTACAAAGCCGACTATGTAGCACCAGAAGCCTCAAGTTTGGATCTAAAGAGAGTGTGGTATGTCAAAAAAACTGGCGAAAACACTTACTCCATTCAAAATATGAAAACCAAGAAATACCTTGGTCAATGGGGAGAAACTTTTAATCCCACGGGAGGCGGAAGTTTTGCTTTGCAAGAGGCTTCTTACAACACGTATGTTTTCCTTATTGCAAACAGTCCTAACACCAATGACTCTGGCTGGCAAGGCGTAGACCGTTTTGTAATGTTTAGTGATGCTGCTTACCAGTATGAATATTCTGGACGCTGGACAGGAGCAGATGGCAATGGCTATCTTATTCACGTAGCCTACGCAGATAATGCAGCCCATCCTGTAAGTTTCCAGCCGATAGATGACGTGTATAACGAGTATCTTAATAATGCAAAACTTGTTGACCTTATTGCTGAATGTGGCTCATATAAAACCGCCGCTGATGCAGAGAACTACAGGACCAATCTTCAAGGAACAGAACGTGGAACCATTACTATAACCGCAGCTAATAAAGCCGCTCTACAAGCACAAATTGCAGCAGCACAGGAATTAATTAACTCTGGAACAGCGACTGCTACACAATTGGATGAAGCTTATAACAATCTCAAAGCTGTTAAAGATATATGCGATGCAGGAGATCCTATTGTTGACGGATATTACTATATCGTCGCAGCCTTTGACGGACTGCCTCTATCCTATAAGACTGTTGACAGCGCAGACTATGCCTACAAGACCAACTGGAGTGATCCTTCCACTAGCATAGATATGGCCTCTGTCTTTAAAGTAACGAAGACAGGAGATAATGCCTTCACTATCCAGAATATGAAGACTGGGAAGTATCTCGGTGCATACAACACCGTGCATAATCCCTCAGACAAAGGAAGTTTTGCTTTGCAGACAGAATCCCACACTACATACGTTCTACCTTGGCGTTCTTCACATAATTCAGGCACAAGCTATGGCGAAGTAACTGACGCTATCGACTTCTGCCTCTTCAGCGAAGCGGCTCTTGAGCACGAATACTCTGGCCGCTGGACCGGAAATGGATGGAACATTCATAGTGACCTTGGAGACATCGTGGCACATGCATGGCGTTTCCTGCCTGTAGATGATGCATACAATGCTTATCTGGCAGAGAAAGATTTCAATGACCTTATTGCCGCTGCTGACGAAGCATTAACCACACCTACGCCAGCTGACCATCACGACAATGGTGGAGAACACTCATTCCTGCTTGGCAACGAGAAAACCTCCATCGACGGACTTGCTACATCTAAGGATGCAAAAGATGCTCTGCAAGTTGCACGCGATGCTGTGTACAATGGCTACAAGACTGATGGCAAGACTTTAGCTCAACTGAGCGCAGAGATAGCAACACTTAACGCGGCCATGGCTACAGTTAACGCAAAAAGCAACCCGCTTGTTGACGGCTACTACTACATCGTAGCTGAAGTTAACAATAACACCGCTGGTGTGCCTGGTGGATGGGTAATGCGCTACTCTGGCAATAACAAGAAGGTTGGCAAAGCACACTACGATGCTAATGATACCAAGCAATTCTTTAAGGTTACCTACGACGAAGCAAACGGCAAGATAACACTGCAGAACGTCGCTTCCGGCCTTTATGTCGGAGTCGTTGACGGTAATCAGTGGTACTTCACTTCGGAAGCAACAACTCTGAATGTCAAGACTGGAAGTCCCTTCAATTGGTACCACAGCGCAGAGACAACCAGAGCTGCTCGCTCATGCTCATTCGTGTTATACAACGATAACAACAAGTGTATATATAACTCCGCAGAAAACTCTACTACGTATGGCGATGCCAGCAATAATGGCACTTACGGTTGGCTTATTTCTTGGGCCTTCCGCCCCGTGGCAGATGAATTAATCCCGACCACTCCCGTTATCCTTAATATAAATAATGGCGTGGCCACCAGCAACGTGGACGAACCGTTCACCGCAGCACAGATTCAGGCCTGCCTCGCCAACGATGACTATGAGTACACCGCCATCGACCTCAGCGGCATAACGCTGGCAAGCGGCGTGAGCGCTGCCGACATCGCAACATTGCAGACCGGCAACATCCTCGTCTATCTGCCCACCAGCGCAACCTTCACCGGCACCAACATGGTCAAGGACGGCGTCTGCTCACAGCTCATACTCACCGACGGACAGCCGTTCAGCGCACCCACGCCATTTACTGCCACCAGCGCAACCTACAACCGCGCCATGACCAACGAGTGGGGCACCATCTGCCTGCCCTACGCAGTGAGCAGCGATGCCAACACCGAGTACTACAACATTACCGCCATCGAGAACAATACCCTAGTAGTCACCAAGTTTGACAATCTCGCAGCCGGCACTCCAGCCCTCGTGCACAAAGTAAGCGGCAGCGCAATAACTGCCACTGCTGCCAACGCCCCCGTAAGCGCAACCATCGCAGCACCGAGTGGCACCGTGCAGATGATAGGCAAATACGAAAGGACCAAGATTGAAGATCCCAATGCCTACTACATCAAAGACAATAAGTTCTGGCAGTGCAACAACAACTTCTACTGTGGCGCATTCCGCGCATACTTCACCACTGGCAGCGCACCGGCTAACGCTTTCGACATCCTGGTTGCTGACGATGACCCGACAGCGATCGCATCTACGGTCATTGAGGGCGTCGCAACAAAGGCCATTGCCATCTACAGCACTGACGGCAAGAAACTCGCCACTCTGCAGAAGGGTGTAAACATAGTGAAACTCGCCAATGGCAAGACACAGAAAGTTGTAGTAAAGTAAAAGTTTCATCTCCAAATACTGAACAACAATGAAAAAAGAATATTTTGCACCCACACTGACAGATATACGCCTCAATTGCGCAACATTCCTCGCCCTCTCAGGCGGTGGCAAGGGTAGCGAGGGCGATGATGCAGAGTCCCGTAGGTTCTGGGGCGTCCTCGACGAAGAAGACGACGATACGGCAGAGCCTAGCTTCTTCTAATCGAACTGCGAAATAGCAACTATCATATCCGCTAGCATTCCACAAAATGCTGGCGGATCTTTTTATTCCGCAACCACTCTCACCCCTTTTTATGATTTGTTAAGATGGTTTTATTGTGCCATGTGCAGAAAAAGTAGTATCTTCGCGGCGTGAAACAGGATTATGCCCATATCGAGCTGGCTGATGCCAAGGCGATGCTGAAGGTGCGCGACCCTGAGGGACACAAAGGTACTTTCGGTCACGGACTGCTCGTGGCAGGCTGCAAAGGCATGGCAGGAGCAGCTATCCTGTCCGCAAGAGCTGCCCTGCGCAGCGGCATGGGCAAACTGACGGTGCACACCGACGAGTTTAATCTGCCAATCATGCAAGTGGCAGTACCCGAAGCAGTTATAGAGCCAATCACCAATGGTCAATGGTCAATGGTCAATTATCAATTATCAATGTTCGACGCCGTCGCCATTGGTCCTGGTCTGGGAAGAAGCGATGAGGCACGCAACCTACTGCTCAATGTCGTGCAGACACATCCACAAAGACTGGTCATCGATGCTGACGGCCTCAACTTGCTGGCGCAGATGGAAGAGTGGACCGCTCTCCTACCCCGCAACGCGGTGCTGACACCACACCCCAAAGAGTGGGAACGGCTGGCTGGAAACGGAAACGCACTCGAATACGCGCAGCGCTACAGCCTATACATTATATTAAAGGGCCACGCCACGCGCATATATACTCCGCAGGGCACTGTCTTTGTCAACACCACAGGCAACAGCGGCATGGCCACTGCCGGTAGCGGCGATGTGCTCACGGGAATACTCCTCTCGCTGCTGGCTCAGGGCTACAGCCACGAAGAGGCATGCCGCCTGGGCGTATGGCTACACGGCAAAGCGGGTGACATTGCCGCAGCAGAACTCACGCCACAAGGCATGATTGCCTCCGACATAGTGGAGCATCTGCCGAAAGCATTTAAATCATTGAACATTGAACAATAGACATTATATGAAAAAGGTCTTCTTTTCTTTCATTCTTTCATTCTTGCTCCCTACCCTTTGGGAGGGACTGGGGATAGGCTCTCTTTATGCGCAGACAAACGTAGTGACTTACAGCCCTGGCGTGAGCACCGACGGCGTGGTGTATTATCTACCGAAGACAGCCTTTAAGATTGCCGTCACCGCTACACGTACGACCGTGCATCCTGGCGATTTTCATAACTACGCACAGCGCATGTTGCGCCTAAACGATGCAGCCCACAGCGAGCAAACACAATGGGCGATCGACCGCGTGCAGATAGTACCCTTCGGCATGCCCGACACTGCCAAGGTGTATCTCGTAACACTGAAAAAGAATACCTCTGCCCCACTCTGCACGCTTACCGACGACGGCATACTGCTCTCTATCAACACTCAGGCAGACAAGCCCCAGCCGCCCGTTGTAGAGGAGACAAACACCCGCAACAGCGACAAGATGAACAGCCGCGACTTCTTTAACCAAGAAATCCTGTCGGCTGGCAGCGAACTGAAGATGGCCGAACTGACGGCTGCCGAGATATACAATATCCGTGAAAGCCGCAGCGAACTCACTAAAGGCGAAGCCGATTATATGCCCAAAGACGGCGAACAACTCAAACTAATGCTACAGAAACTTGACGAGCAGGAAAAAGCGCTGATGCAACTGTTTAAGGGGTATGCTGACACGGAGACCAAGACATGGGTACTCACTTATGTGCCGGAGTTGGGCAAGGAAAAAGAACTGCTGGCCCGCTTCTCTGACCAGCAAGGTCTGGTCGACAAAGACAACCTGAGCGGCGCACCTCTCTACATAACCGTTGCTAACAAAAAGACGGTTACTTCAGGTCGCACGGAACTGACCGACAAGCGACTGATAGATAAAGTGGTGTATTACAATATCCCCTCGCAAGCCGATGTGGAGATAAGCTTCATGGATAACACCCTCATCAAGGGTCAGATGCCTATCGCCCAGTTCGGGCACGAGGAATACCTCACCGACGACCTATTCAACCGCAGAGCCACATGTCACGTATGGTTCAACCCCGTGACAGGCAACATACAAAAGATTGAGGACTCCTCACTCGTGAAATAACGAAAACGATAATATGAAAAAGGGTTTCTTATACTCCATAATTCTTTCACTCTTGCTCCCTTCTCTTGGGGAGGGGCTGGGGATAGGCTCTCTTTGTGCGAACGCTGCCATACGCAAGGAGTATAAGAACATGAAGGAATATATCAAGACCTCCAACTATGCCAAGGGGCGCGAGCAGATAGCCAAATGCCTGGCAGACACCACGATAAACACAGACCCGGAGTTCTACGCCCTCGCTATCGCTCTCGAAACAAAAGCTAATGATGCCGAGAACATGAAACTGTATCTTAACCAGAAATATGATACAGCTTCGTTCTTCAACAGCAACAGCAAGATTGTAGAATACTCGCTGATGCAGGACAAGGCACAGAACGCACTGATTCCCCTGTCAGAAAACAAGCGCAAAAAGAAAGCTGCAGGCCTGGTGCCCTACTATCAGAACCTCTTCAACGGAGGAGTTTTCTTCATCAAGCATAAGCAGTGGACTACCGCCGACCGTATGTTCTCTATGTTTATCAACACGTCAAGCCATCCACTGCTGGAGGGTCAAGTATCTGTGCCGATGTCCAAGATGGCCCGAGCCGCTTTCTGGAGCATGACCGCATGCTACGAGAGCAAGCAATACAAGGATGTGTTCAAATACCATGACCTCGCCGAGGCCGACACTGCCAATATCAACTATGTGCTGCAATACGAGGCTCTCGCCTACGAACAGATGAAGGACACAGCCAACTACGTAAGCAAACTGAAAGAGGGAATCGCCAAGAATCCCACAGCCTCGGAGTTCTTCTTCTCACGCCTCACCGAC
>JAGCTG010000092.1 GCA_017963785.1 Bacteroidaceae bacterium
GCGGTGGGGGCGCGGACAGGAGACTTACGGCGAAGACCCATACCTCACCTCGAGGATGGGTATCGCGGTGGTGAGGGGGCTGCAAGGGGAGCCTACCCCAGAGAATAGAGAACAGAGAACAGAGAATAGAGAACGGGGGCGGTATCGGAAGCTGCTCGCGTGCGCCAAGCACTACGCTGTGCACAGCGGGCCGGAGTGGGAGCGCCACTCGTTTAACGTGGAGCTGCTTAGGCAGCGCGACCTGTGGGAGACTTATCTGCCGGCCTTCAAGGCGCTGGTGCAGGAGGGCGATGTGCAGGAGGTGATGTGCGCCTACCAGAGCTACGACGGCGAGCCGTGTTGCGGCAACGCACGTCTGCTGACCGACATCTTGCGCAACGAGTGGGGCTTCAAAGGGCTGGTGACCAGCGACTGCGGCGCCATTGACGATTTCTTTGAGCCCGGGCGCCACGGCTTCTCTGACTCGAAGGAGAGTGCCGTAGCCTCAGCGGTGATGGCGGGCACCGATGTGGAGTGCGGCGGCGTGTTTCGCAACCTGCCCGAGGCGGTGGCGCAGGGCAAGATAACGGAAGCGCGGATGGACGAGAGCCTGATGCGACTGCTGAAGGCCCGCTTTGAACTGGGCGACTTCGACAGCGAGGAGCTGGTGGCGTGGAAGAGGATAGGCCCCGAGGTGATTGCCAGCGCTGCGCACCACGAGATAGCGCTGAGGGCTGCCCGCGAGAGCATAGTGCTGCTGCAGAACAAAAACAATATCCTGCCGCTCGGACGCGACACGAAGGTGGCGGTGATAGGCCCCAACGCCAATGACTCGGTGATGATGTGGGGCAACTACAACGGGCTGCCGCGCCACACGGTGACTATACTCGAGGGCCTGCAGGCCAAGGGGCGCGTGGTGGGCCATATAAAGGCGTGCGAACTGGTGGAGAATGCGTCGCGCACGCTGCATGGCACCGACGGCGTGCCCGAGGTGGATTATGGTCACGACACGGCGCTGCGCATACGCACCGACGATGCGAGCAACACCACCTACGGCGAGGTGATGGACTGCGTGCGCGATGCTGAGGTGGTGATTTTCGTGGGCGGCATATCGCCGCGCCTCGAGGGCGAAGAGATGAGCATTGATCTGCCCGGTTTCCGCGGCGGTGACCGCACGAGCATAGAGCTGCCCGCCATTCAGCGCGACATGCTCAGGAAGCTGCACGAGGCGGGCAAGCGCATAGTGTTTGTGAACTGCTCTGGCAGCGCCGTGGCCCTGGTGCCCGAGACAGAGACCTGCGAGGCTATCGTGCAGGCATGGTACGGCGGCGAGGCTGGCGGCGAGGCGCTGGCGGACGTGATATACGGCGACTGTGATCCCGTGGGGCGACTGCCTCTCACCTTCTACAGCAGCACCGACCAGCTGCCCGACTATGAGGACTATGACATGCGCGGCCGCACCTACCGCTATATGAAGGAGGAGCCTCTGTGGTACTTCGGCTATGGGCTGAGCTACACGGATGTCAGCTACGGCAAGCCGAGCTACGACGGCTCCAACATCACGCTGACGCTGAAGAATAAGGGCAAGCGTCCCACAACGGAGACGGTGCAGGTGTATATCAACAGGTCTGATGACCCCGAGGGGCCGCTGCGCACGCTGCGTGCCTACAAGCGCGTGGACATTGCCGCAGGCAAGAAGGTTAAGGTGACCATCCCGCTGCCGCGCACCTCGTTTGAGTGGTGGGACAGTGCCTCCAACACCATGCGCGTCCTTCCCGGCAAGTATAACGTGATGGTGGGGCCGTCGGCCAATCCCGCTGACCTGACGGCGTTCAGTGTGTGGGTTAGGTAGCCCCTTCCTGTGCAGCCCACCCACAGAGGAGAACCCTTTACCCCTTAACCCACTAAGACAACTAGGCTAAAAATTGATTTCTGTGTTTTTTTTTACTCAATTCAAATATAATTCATTACTTTTGCAGCCAATTTATAAAATTATAAGGTGTAAAAAACAGTATAAAGTATGAAAAATGTCATTACAATCCTCAGCCTCTCGTTTATCGTGATGGCCGCAGCACCCCTCTCTGCACAACAACTCAAGGGGTACGACAAACAAAACATGAACACAAGCGTGAAACCCGGCGACAACTTCGTCGAATATGCCTGCGGCAACTGGCTCAAAACGCACCCACTGCGCGACGACCAGATGACCAACGGCGCATTCATGGACCTCTATGAGGAGAACCAGAAGCAGATACAGCAAATGATTCTCGAGTTCGCCACACAGCCCCAGGAGAAGGGCTCGCTGGGCTATAAAATAGGCACAATCTACAACCAGATGATGGACACCCTGACGCGCAACGAACAGGGACTCGCTCCCATCATGCCCTCGCTGGAGAAGATTCGCGCCATCAAGGACCGCAAGGAATATCAGCGCGTGACAGCCGAGATAGACCGACGAGGAGCCAACACGATGATGTTCAAATGGGGCGTCGGCTCAGACATACGCGATGCCGACAACAACATCGTCAGCATATCCCAGGGCGGACTCGGACTGGGCACCCGCGACTACTACTTCAACGAAGACCCGCAGTCGCAGATGGTGCGAGAGGCATACAAGGCCTACCTCAAACGCTCGTTCTTGGCCCTGGGCTACGACGAGGCTACGGCAGGGGAGCGCACAGACAAAGTGTATGCCATAGAGAAGCGCATCGCCGAGCCAAGCTACGACATGGTCAAGCTGCGCGATATCGACGCCAACTACCACAAAATGACCTACGACGAGCTCGTGAGCGACTTCCCGGGCATCGACTGGCCCACAGTGTTCTGGGTGTCGGGGTTCCCTGCCTTCAAAGAACTGGTGGTGGAGCAGCCTGAGCCGCTGCATGAGGTGGAGAAGATACTCGCCGACACTCCCCTGGAGGATCTGAAAGCCTACGCCGAGGTGCGCATCATCATGGGGGCCTCGTCGAGTCTGACGCAAGACCTGCGCCGCTCATACTTCACCTTTGTGCAGGCGCTGACAGGACAGCCGCAGGACGACCACCTGTGGAAACAGGCCACCAGCCTGGTCAACGGCGTGCTGGGCAATGCCATCGGCAAGATGTACTGCGAGAGGTATTTCCCCGAAACAAGCAAGCAGCGCATGCTGACAATGGTGCGCAACCTGCAGACGGCTCTGGGCGAGCGCATAGAGGCGCTCGACTGGATGGGAGAGGCCACCAAGGCCGAGGCAAAAAAGAAACTGGCTGACTTCCACGTCAAGATAGGATACCCCGACAAGTGGAAGGACTACAGCAAGATGCAGATAGACGAGGACCTGATGCTCTTTGAGAACCTGATGAACGTGAGCGAGTGGAACTGGCTGGATGCCCTCAACCGCAAGGTGAACAAGCCCGTGGACAAGGAGGAGTGGCACATGAACCCCCAGACAATCAACGCTTACTACAACCCCACAACCAACGAGATATGCTTCCCCGCAGGCATCCTGCAGCCCCCATTCTTCGATGTAGAGGCCGACGATGCACAGAACTACGGTGCGATAGGCGGCGTGATTGGCCACGAGATGAGCCACGGCTTCGACGACCAAGGGTGCCAGTTTGACCTCACCGGCAACCAGCGCAACTGGTGGACAGAGGCCGACAAGGCTGCCTTCGACAAGCGCGCCGCCCAACTGGCCGACTATTTCTCGACCATCGAGGTGGTGAACGGCAAGAAAGTGAACGGCAAGCAGACGCTGGGAGAGAATATCGGCGACAACGGCGGTCTGCACGTGGCACTGCAGGCTCTGCACAACACCGGCAACAACAGCGTGATAGACGGTTTCACCGCCGACCAGCGTTTCTTCCTGGGATGGGCTCGCGTATGGGCCAGCAACAATCGCGAACA
>JAGCTG010000093.1 GCA_017963785.1 Bacteroidaceae bacterium
AGCAAAGCTTTCAGTTTCTTTATTGTCTTGGCTATTTCCATCACAATGCAAAAATTGTTCTTTCGGGGTGCAAAGTAAAACAATTCTTTTCACATACCGAAACTTTGCAGGCAAAAAAAAGAAAGATACCCACAGTTGACAGCATTCTTATATCCATCGTGCATATATCCATCGTGCATACAGGCAGGAAATGTTGAGCGCGATTTTCCTGATGTAGAGCGGGCTGGTACCTAATGTTGAGCGGGGTGGCAGTCCCGACGCGATTTGGTGGTATCTAAACGCGTTCGGACTACCACTCCGGACGCGTTTTTGTGGCAGTCCCGACGCGTTTAAAATTATTCCCGACGCGTTTAGATACCAGCTCAAACGAGCAAAAATATAATACGCTAGATATTAGGGAGTTACCCTGCTACAAAAAAGAGGGGACTTCTTGCTCATCTCCAGGGGAGATTGGGAGAAGACTACCTGCTGAGCACCAGACGCAAGCCAAGGTTGGGGCGCCCATTAGTGTACGCGGGATCGTAGTAACTGCGATAAGACGTACGGCAGCGAATGGCAAAGAAGTCCCAGCTGCCACCCCGAATCACACGGTTGGAGCCCGTGGGCGGACCGGCAGGATCGGTCTGCGGGTCGCTGCTGTAATTTCCGAACCAGTCCTGGCACCATTCCCACACACCGCCGCTCAAGTCGTAGATGCCAAGCTCGTTGGCAGCCTTGCCACCCACCTCATGAATCATTCTGTCGGAGTTGTCATTGTACCAGGCCACATCATCAAGGGTATTGCTGCCGCTATACAGATAGCCCACACGCCTGTTGCCGCCGCGGGCGGCGAACTCCCACTCAGCTTCTGTAGGCAGACGAAACGTGCGACCGTCAAGCTGCGAGGCAAACTGGGCGTTAAGCCTGGAGATGAACTCCTGGCAGTAGTCCCAGCTGACATTGGTAACGGGCAGCATGTTGCCCTTGGTCACACTCGGGTTGCTGCCCATGACAGCCCCCCATAGCTCTTGAGTCACCTCGGTGCTGCCCATAAGGTAATCGCCAAGAGTAACGAGGTGTGTGGGGCTTTCGTCATCGTATGCGCCTGTCTGCTCAATCGTCGCACCCATCATGAACGAGCCGCCATCAACGGGCATCATGGTAAAGGCCACACCGTTTGCCACAAAGTCCTCACGTTGGAGTGCAGGCTTCTGCGGCACTTTGCCGTTGATGATGTTGTTGTAGATGGCCACCACGTCGGCGGAATTGACCTTGTTGTCGTAGTTCACATCGCATACGTTCTTCTGTGCCACGGCTGCAGCCGCCATCATAACAGCCGCCGTCAGGGAAATAAGAGTTCTTTTCATATTGTTGTTTGTTTTGACATTCAATTGTCTGCAAAGATAGCTTATTATTTCCATAAGTGCGGGAAAAGAAGTGTTACTTTTCTCTTTTTTGCCCCAAAATGCCGCGTATTTGAAAAAAAAGTCTTATCTTTGCATGAAAATGTTTTTGTTTTTTGTAAAATGAGCAAGAAAATACTCTTTATTTCACAGGAGATTGCTCCCTTTGTGCCTGAGTCGCCGATGTCGATACTGGGCAAGGAGATTCCGCAGGCCGCATACGAGAATGGCTTTGAGTGCCGCGCCTTCCACCCCAAGTGGGGCAACATCAACGAGCGCCGCAACCAGCTACATGAGGTGCAGCGCCTCTCGGGCATGAATACCATCATTGACGACACCGACCACCCACTTATCATTAAGGTAGCTACCCTACCCTCCACTAAGATGCAGGTGTATTTCATTGACAACGATGACTATTTTCTCAAGCGACTGGCTGCCTGCGACCGTGAGGGTGTAGAGTATAGCGACAACTACGAGCGTGCCGTCTTCTTTGCCCGCAGTGCCCTGGAGATTACCAAGAAGCTGAGATGGTATCCCGACTATGTGCTGTGCCAGGGCTGGATCTCCGCTGTGGCTCCTTTCCTTATTAAGACAGTGTATCAAGATGAGCCCGCTTTTGCCGACGCAAAAGTGGTTACCTCGCTCCAGAAGCTCGACATCACAAAGCCTATGCCTGAGCGCTTTCCTTACTTCCTCGCGTTCCGCAACATAGGCGTTAAGGATGTTGCTGCCCTCAAGATGGAGTTCCGCCAGCCTGCCGACATCATGAAGCTCGCTCTCCGGTTCTCCGACGCTACCGTCATCACCGATGATGAGGTTGACCCGGCACTGCTTGATTATGCCAAGGAGATTGGCATACCTACCATCAAGTTTGAGGCCGACAGCAGTCGCCAAGACAAGACCGACCTTCTCAACACAATGCTGCAAAACCTATGACTCGCGCTTTTCACTTTTCAATATTTCAACTTTTCACTATTTTTCTCCTTCTCACTTCCTGTGACGATGAGACAGGGTCGCTGGGCATAAACACCATGCCCTCCTCCGACCAGGGCCGCACATCGCAGGCCATCTATAGCGTCGTCTCGCGTTCCATCGCCGCCGACTCGCTGGCCGCGTACACCGCCGAAAGCTATCTGGGCCGCGTCACAGACCCTGAGACCAATGCCACCACCACATGCAACTATATCGCGCAGTTTGCCACCCTTGAGGCTGACGACCTGCCCGACATCGACGCAATGCACAAAGAGGACGGCTTGGTTGTTGCCGACTCTGTAGTGCTCAATCTGTATATCAAATCATATTACGGCGACTCCGTCAACTCCATGAAGCTCGGCGTTTATGAGCTTGACTCAGCCAACGTGATACCCGAAGGCGAGAAGATATACACCAACATAGACCCCGAGGACTACGTGAGCACCAGTCCCCACGCGATGAAGAAGGAAACCTCTTTCGCCGTGACTGATTTTGATATCGACGACACCATACGCTTTGCCTCAAGATACAACAAGAATATACGCATCCACCTGCCGGCCAGCTACGGCACACGCATCCTGCGTCTTTTCTATGAGCATCCCGAGTATTTCCGCAACAACTACTCGTTTATACATCATGTGATGCCAGGCTTCTATTTCAAGATCCTGGGCGGCAATGGAACAATGGTTGACATTGACATTACCACACTCACCATATTCTTCCAGTTCGATGCCAACGGAAAGACCTACACTGGCTTCAAACGTGTCGCTGCCACCAGCGAGGTGATACAATGCAACTATTTTGAGAACCGCAACCTGCAGCCCCTGATAGAGGCTGAGGACTACACCTTCATTAAGTCGCCGGTAGCCATCTTTACCGAAGTGGAGCTGCCGGTAGAGACTATCTACCAGAATCATCGCAACGACTCCATCAACAGCGCCAGGCTTGTGCTGCCGCGCTACAACAACGACCAGGCCATCAACTCCGCCTATACGCTGCCCGCACCGCCCAAGCTGCTTATGGTGCTCAAAGGACAGCTGCACCAGTTCTTCGAGAATCGCAGTGTGCCCGACACGCGCACATCCTACCTCGCCGACTTCTCAGCCACTGACAACTCCTACACCTTCAGCAATATAGCCAATCTCATAAGCTATCTGCATAGGTTGCGCGACAACGGCGCCAAAGTACGCGCCACCGACTCTGAAGCCACTCGCAAGGCTAAGATTGAAGCATGGGAGGCCGACAATCCTGACTGGAACAAGGTGGTGCTGCTGCCCGTCACTACCAGCAGCAACAGCCGGGGTGAGATTGTTGACGTGTCCAACGATCTGTCGATGGCATCCGTCAAGCTTGTAGGCAGCAAAAACAATAAGTTGCAACTAGCCGTTATTTACAGCAGCTTCAGCGAATAAGGCATACCCAATATTGTCGAGAGGACGTTTAGGGTTTACAGTTTACTGTTTACTGTTTACCGTTTACGGTTTAAGATTCTGCAAGAGTGCGCTAAAATCTTGGCAAGTCGCGCTAAAATTGTGGAAAGTCGCGGTAAGTTTTTGGCAAGTCGCGCTAAAATTGCGGGGAATCTCTGCCGTTGTCACCTACCCCCCCCCTTTAGGTAATGTCACTAGTGACAGTGACATTGACAGCCGTAGTGACATTTTATTTTGAGATTTTTAGCCCGTCTGTTTGTCGTTATAAGCTGATTATCAGAATGTTATGTGAGACATGGGGGAGCGCTATTCCCCTTTATGTCACTGTCACCCAAAAAGTGACATAGACATTATGCTTTGAGAAATTTTCAACCCATTCATTTGTGTAAATCGCTGATTATCAACGTTTACTCTTTGAACAAAATTATCTATATATTATATTATATATATTATATAGATAATTCGCTTTAGATTAGGTTTTGGGAGATACTATACCCCCTTTAGGTAATGTCACTAGTGACAGTGACATTGACATAAAAAACGTTTTATAGTTTTTTAAGGGGGGAGCTTGGCTTTAGAGGGGCAAAAATGGTTGGTTTATGCCAACTCCTGTATCATTACCTAACTAAACAGGGACATAATGGTTAATTTTTCTTATTACACCATATTTAATATAGGCGAATACTTAGAATTAAAATAATTTTTCGTATATTTGCCAAAAATAAGCAACGATGAAATACTCAGTAATCATTCCAGTCTATAACCGCCCCGACGAGCTCCAGGAATTGCTCGAGAGCATAGCGGCGCAAGGGCGCAGCACTGAAGAGGTAGAGGTGGTGTGCGTGGAAGACGGCTCCTCCGTAAGGTGTGAGAATGTTACCGCCCTCTTCTCCGACAAACTCAATATCAGATATTTCTATAAAGACAATTCCGGCCCCGGACAGACGCGCAACTACGGCGCAGAGCGTGCCAGCGGCGACTTCCTGATTATCCTCGACAGCGACGTCGTGCTGCCCCCTGGCTACTTCGACGCCATCGACCGCGAGCTGGAGCGCGAGGACTGTGATGCCTTTGGCGGTCCCGACCGTGCCAACAAGGACTTCACCGTGATGCAACGTGCCATCAACTATGCCATGACCTCTTTCTTTACCACGGGCGGCATACGCGGCGGCAACAGAAAGATGGATAAGTTTTATCCGCGCTCTTTCAACATGGGCATCCGCCGCGAGGTCTATCAGGCCCTCGGCGGATTCAGCAAGATGCGTTTCGGCGAGGACATCGACCTCAGCATTCGCATCTTCAAAGGCGGCTACCGCTGTCGCCTGTTCCCCGAGGCATGGGTATGGCACAAACGCCGCACCGACCTCAAGAAATTCTTCAAGCAGGTACACAACTCAGGCATAGCGCGCATCAATCTCTACAAGCGCTATCCCGAGAGTCTCAAGTTGGTGCACACGCTGCCCGCCGTCTTCACCGTGGGCTGCGCCACGCTGATAATCATCAGTATCTTCTGGCCGTGGGCGCTGATCCTCCTATTTCTCTTTGCGCTGATTATCTTCGTCGATGCCACCGTTAAGGAAGACAATCCTGAGGTAGGCCTGATGGCTGTGCCTGCAGCTTTTGTGCAGCTCACGGGCTATGGCAGCGGTTTTCTGCGTGCAGCATGGCAGCGTCTGGTGCTCGGCCAGGACGAGTTCAGTGCGTTCAATAAGAATTTTTATAAGTAAGGAGTAAGTAATTTAGTAGCACAGGAGTAAGGAGATGGCTGTAAGTATCAAACATAGAAGTATTGACTCGCGTCCGCGGGAGAGGTTGCTCAAGAACGGAGCCGCCAGCCTGTCAACTGCTGAACTGATGGCGATACTCATCGGTTCCGGCACAACCGACAAGGATGCCGTGCAACTCATGAGCGAGGTGCTGGACTACTGCAACAACGACCTCACCCAGCTGGCGCGCATCACCTATGAGCAGCTCACCTCCTTCAAAGGCATCGGCGAGGCCAAGGCCATAACTATACTCGCAGCGCTGGAGCTAGCCCGTCGTCGCATGAACGCGCAACCACACAAGCGACTGCACTTCGGCAGTGCACAGGACATATACGAATATTTTCGCCCGCAGATGTGCGACAAGAATCACGAAGTCTTCTGGGTGGTGCTGCTCAACAATCGCCTGCAATATATCGACGACCGCTGCATCAGTCAGGGCGACGTGAAAGGCACCGTAGTGGAGCCGCGCATGGTGTTCAACTATGTAGTGTCAAGGCAGGCTGTGGCATTTGCTGTAGCCCACAACCATCCCTCGGGCAATCCCCACCCCAGCCAGAAGGACGAGATGCTCACCAAGCGAATCGCCACTGTAGCCAAAGAGCTTGGCGTCAGGTTTCTGGACCACGTCATCATCTGCGAAGGGCAAGACAACTATTACTCCTTCCAAGAAGCAGGAAAGATTTAACATCTCACACATAGAAAGACTACCAATTATCCATTATAATATATATAAGGTATGGACAAGCAGCAAGTGGAAGAACGCATCGTGGAAGTGCTCAAGACCGTCTATGATCCTGAGATTCCCGCCAACATATATGATCTGGGCCTCATCTACCGCGTGGACTACAACGAGGAGGACGGCTCGCTCGACATCGACATGACCCTCACTGCACCGGGCTGCCCGCTGGCCGACTTTATCATGGAAGACGTAAGGCAGAAAGTGCTCTGTGTGGAAGGCGTAAAGACGGCGCAGGTCAATCTCGTGTTTGAGCCCGAATGGACACAAGACATGATGAGCGACGAGGCAAAGATGGACCTCGGATTTATGTAATGATGAACAACACATATTTTATAGCAGATGCGCACCTCGGCTCATGGGCCATCAAAGACACGCGCGACAAAGAAAGACACCTGGTAGCTTTCCTCGACACCATAAAGGACGACGCCAAGGCTCTATACATACTGGGTGACATGTTTGACTTCTGGTATGAGTATCGCTACACCGTGCCGCGCGGCTACACCCGTTTCCTCGGCAAGCTCAGCGAGCTCACCGACCGCGGCGTGGAGGTGCATTTCCTCGTAGGCAACCACGACCAGTGGATGATGCACGACTATCTGCACAAAGAGTGCGGCGTCACCGTTCACACTGACAAGCTGCTGCCCATCACCATCGGCAAGAAGCATTTCTGCCTCGCCCATGGCGACGGCCTTGACAATAAGGACAAGAAATACCTGATACTGCGCAGCATCTTCCACAACAAAGTATGCCAGCGCCTCTTCTCTGCCATCCATCCGCGATGGGCCATGAAGTTCGGCTATGTCTGGGCACGCCACAGCCGCCTCAAGCATGAGGGAAAAGAGGGCATCGCACTGCCCGAAGACAAGGACCGCACCCTCGCCTTCGCACGCCGATATGTGGAGGAATATCCCGAGATTGATTATTTCATCATCGGCCACCGACATGTCGATCAGCAGAACGAGTTGCCCAACGACGGCATCTTTATCGTGCTCGGCGACTGGATAACCAAGTTTACATACGCCAAATTTGACGGCAACAATATCACTGTAAATCATTTTAACCCATAATACTATGAAAAAGATTGGTATTCTCATCACAGCCATGCTACTGCCTCTGTTCGTACTCGGACAGAGCTACAGCAAGCTCTGGAACGACGTGGAGCAAGCCCAAAACAAAGACCTGCCCAAGACCGCCCTCTCCGGCGTCAACAAAATCATCAGCCTTGCCAACACCAAGGGCGACGCCGACCAGCTGGCCAAGGCACTCATTGTCAAGATGTGCCTCGTCAACGAGCTCTCACCCGACAGTGCCGAGGTGATGCTGCCCGTCATCGAGAAAGAGTGCAAGAACCGCAAGACAGCCCTCGACCGCTGCGTTTATAGCGCACTGCTCGGATGGCTATATAAGTGCAATACCACCGACCGCGACCCACAGACCAAAAACAAGGCTATACAAGCCTTTACCGAGGCCACGTCCAACCCCGCAGCCCTCGCCGCAGCCAAGACCGACGGCTACATGGCGCTGCTCACCAAGGGCGACGACAGCAAGTACTACAACCACGACATGCTCAGCGTCATCTTCCCCTTCGTGGCCAACGAGCTCGACGACATGCGTGTGCCCGAGGCCAAGCCCCTTGCCCGCACCATAATGGGCAAAGAGATTGAGTGGTACAAGACTCACGGCATGCGCGAGGCCACCATGCTCGCCAAGATAGACTCCGTCAACATCCTCGACTACGGCAGCCGCCGCTTCTACGAAGAACTTGTGAAGGAATACGGCGACCTCCCCGTCAGCACCAAGGCCTACGCGTGGCTCTGCAACAACTACACCGACAAGGACGCATACCTGCTGGGCAAGGACGTGCTCAAGCGCTATCCCCGCACCACATACTCCAACTCCATCAAGAATGTGCTCAACAAGATAGAGGAGCCCAGACTCAGCATCTCCGCCGATGACAACGACACCTACCCGGGCGATGAGGTGAAGCTCATCTACAACTACAAGAACACCAAAAACGCCACACTGCGCTACTACCGCCTGCCCTTCGCCACCAGCGACACGGCGTGGATAAAGCTCAAATCCAAAGACTACACCAAGTACGCCAAGAAGGCCGACTTCACGCAGCAGTTGCCCATACGCCACGGCGAGCCATACGACAAGTTTAAGGACACCGTCAACTTCACCGTGCCCAGCCCGGGCATATACCTCGTGGAGGTCGGTGGCAGCGACTACGACAACAGCTACACCATAGTCTATGTCTCCCGCCTCGCAGTAATGCAGCTGCCCCAGCCGGAGCAGAAGGTGCGCATATGCGTGGTGGACTTCAAGAACGGCAAGCCCGTGCCCTACTCCACCGTCAAGCTGCGCAATGTGTATCGCGACACCGTGACATGGCAACAGCATATCACCGACGCCCGCGGCGAGCTGCTGCTGCCCAACCTCAGAGGCAACACCGACATCTTCGCCTCCACAGAGGACGACAAGGCACTCACCTCCACCAGCATGACCTATAGCCGCGAATACAACTGGAACCGCCACGAACAAAACATCTTCACCGAAATATACACCGACCGCGCCATCTATCGCCCGGGACAGGAGGTGAAGATTGGCGGATTCTTCTTTGAGAAAAACGACGACAGCACCTACGTAATACCCGAGATGTCGCTCGACCTCGTCATTCGCGATGCCAACGACAAGAAGCTGCAGACCATCACCGTGGTCACCGACGAACTGGGCTCCTTCAGCGCCGAGTTCACCCTGCCGCAGGAGTGCCTCAACGGCAGGTTCACCATACGCTCCAGCATGAACGGCAGCACCTCCTTCAAGGTGGAGGAATACAAGCGCCCCAAGTTTAAGGTTACCATCGACAAGCCCACCGACGCCTACGTGCTCGGCGACACCATCACCGTCACAGGCCAGGTGATGACCTACTCAGGACTGCCGCTGGAAAACACCACCGTCTATTGCAGCAACGAGCGCAAAAAGACCTGGTGGTTCCGCTACTACGACAAAGACGAGCCACTCACCGTGCGCGACACCGTCAAGACCGACGCCGACGGCAAGTTCTCAGTGCCCGTAGTGCTGAGCGTGCCCAAGATGAGCGACGACTACTGGCGCCCGCTCTGCTACAGCTACAACATCACCGCCAAGGCCACTGCCGACGACGGCGAGACTGAGGAAGGCAGCATGCTCATCACAGCCGGCAACACCAAGACTTTCGTGCAGACCAGCATACCCTCCGTCATATGCAAGGAGAAGATGCCCACCCTCACCGTCACCCAAAACAACGCCATGGGCGAGGCAGTGGACGGCGAAGGCACCTACTACCTTATCTGCAATAAAGACACCGTGCGCACCGGCACAGTGCAGTTTAACAAGCCCGACCAGCTCGACTTCATAGCCCAGCTGCCCTCCGGCGAATACAAACTCATCGTGCTGCCCACAGGCGAGACCAAGACCTACTACGGCCACACCGCCTACTTCACTATCCTCTCCCTGAACGACACCAAGCCCCTCGGCACCAAGGCGCTGCGAGTATGGCACAGCAGCGAAGAGTTCAGCTACACCGAGCCAGTGGATATCCTCATCGCCACGCCCCTCAAGGATATGTGGCTACGCTACGATATCATGGCCAACGAGCAGCTCAGGGAGAGCCACGTCATCCAAATCAGCGACACCGTGATGCACCTCCGCCTAGACTGGAAGGAAGAGTACGGTCGCGGAGCACACATCATCTTCGCCCTCTACAACGAAGGCAACCTCTACACCGACGCCTTCACCCTCATCAAGCCGTTGCCCGACAAAGACCTGCAGCTGCAGTGGTCCACCTTCCGCGACAAGCTGCAGCCAGGCTCACATGAGCGCTGGACTCTCCGCGTGCTCAAGCAGGACAAGCCCGTCGAAGCATCAGTGCTCGCCACCATGTACGACGCCAGCCTCGAGAAGTTTGGCAAGCACTCCCTGCCCTTCGGCCTCAGCTACGACCGCTATGTGCCCGAGATGAGCTGGAGCAGCACCTACAACCGCAAGTTCTACGACAGCCTCGCCAAGGGCTACGAACGCCTCAGCGAGGAGTCGTTCGACTTCACTGAGCTGAGCGACGACCTCCTGCACTACAATCCCTTCACCTACTATGGTCGCATCATGAGGCTCGGCAACGCAGCAGGCGGTGTCCTCCGCGAGCGCCCCGTGGCTATGGTACGAGATTCTAAGATGATGAAGAGCCGCTCCAAGGCAGCCTACGAAGAAGACTATATGGTAGCCGAGATGGAAGAAAGCGCTGACGAGGCAGAAGAGGAGGAGGACATCACTGGCAACGTGGAGATGCGCTCCAATTTCAACGAGACAGCATACTTCACCTCAACACTGCGCACCGATGCCAACGGCGAGGCAACCATCGAGTTTACATTACCCGAAAGCCTCACATCGTGGAACTTCAAGGCACTTGCCCACACCCGCGACGTCAGCTACGGATTCCTCGACAATGTCATCATCGTCCAGAAGCCCCTCATGGTGCAGGCCAACATGCCGCGATTCCTGCGCAGTGGCGACCAGACAAGCCTCGCAGTCACCATCCGCAACAATAGCGACCAGCCACAAAACGGCAAGGCACAGCTCGCACTCATCGACGCCCAGACAGGCCAGCAGATTAAGCTCATCACCAACAAATTCGCCATTGAACCCGGCAAGACCGAGACCATCGACTTCCCCTTCCAGGTCAGCGGTGATCAGAGCATGATCATCTGCCGCTACGCCGCCCTCACCGACGAGTTCAGCGACGGAGAGCAGCAATATCTGCCCGTGCTCAGCGACCTGCAGAAGACCGTCACCACCGTGCCCTTCATGATTAACGACGGACAGACCCACACCTTCCCGCTCGACTCGCTGAAGTACAATCCCAAGGTTTCCCACTCACTGCTAACCATTGAGTACACAGGCAACCCCGCGTGGACAGCCATCAGCGCACTGCCCTCCACCGTCAACTACCATACAAAGTGCGCCACCCAGCTAGCCATCAACTACAACGCACTCACCCTCATGCGTCAGATAATAGCAAGCAACCCACAGCTCAACGATGCCATCCGCGATTGGCAGCGCCAAGACAGCGTGCCTGCCTTCTTCGCCCAATTGCAGAAAAATCCTGAACTCAAGATTGTCGCACTGCAAAACACCCCGTGGGTCGGCGACGCTGACCACGAGCGCAGCCGTCTGGAGAGCCTCATGCAAGACGACCAGACACTCAGCCTCAAGCAGGCATCCATGCTCCACAAACTCAAGGACATGCAGACCGACGAGGGAGGATGGCAGTGGTTCCCCGGCATGCCAGCCAGCACATGGCTCACCATTGACATCGCAGAGATGCTGAGCAACACACGTGACCTCTGCCCCGATGCGGCAGACGACATCGACAAGCTGCTCACCCCAGCCATACGATTCCTCGACAACAAGGCCGCTGAGGAGGTGGCTTACATCAAGAAGCACAAGAGCAAGTATGTGCCCACCACCTGGATGCGCTACCTCTATATCAAGACACTTAATGGACAACAAACTTCTAATTCCAAATCTCAATTCTCAAAATCCGAAAAGTATCTCCTCAAGCGTCTGCAGAAGAGCTCCAGAAGCTACGACCTCTACAACAAGGCCATGGCAGCCGCCATACTGCAGCGGGCAGCGCGCACCAAGCAAGCCAACCTCACCCTCAAGAGCCTGATGGAGTACACCGTCAGCACACCTGAGATGGGACGCTACTTCGACAGCAACCGCGCTCCGAGCTCATGGTATATGTATAAGGTACCCACGCAAGTAGCCGCCATCGATGCCCTGCACCTCATCAAGCCCGACGACAAGACTACCCTCAACGAGATGCGCCTCTGGCTGCTCCAGAGCAAGCACACCCAGATGTGGGACGAGCCGCTGGCAGCCACCAAGGCCATCAGCTGCCTGCTCAGCGACGGCATGCTGGCAGCGCCCACTGCACTACCCTCGCAGCTCGACCTCAACCTCACCACACGCGAGGTGATTCCCGTTCAGGAATATGCCAACATCGAGCCATTCGTGCAGGCAGGCTACATCAAGGCATCATTCTCCGATAGCATTAATGCTCAATCCTCAATGCTCAATGCTCAATCTCTCACCGTGCGCCAGTCTGCTGCCACCGTAGAACAAACCCTCTCCTACGGCGCCGCCTACCTCCAGTCGTGGCTGCCAGCCATTGAGACTCCGGCCGCCAACTCCGAGCTGCACCTCACCTGCCAGTACTACAAAGAGACCGCCGACGGATGGCAACTGCTATCAATGGCCAATGGTCAATCGTCAATGGTCAATGGTCTGAAGAAGGGCGACCGCATCATGGTGCGCTACGACATTGATGCCGACCGCGACTTTGACTTCGTGGCACTGCGCGACGGACGCCCGGCATGCCTCGAGCCCACCAGCACAGCCTCAGGCTATGAGTGGGAACAAGGATGCTACCGCTCTGTGGAGGACGACGGCACCATCTGGTACTTCGACTCCTTCAGCAAGGGCCACCACGTCATTAAGGAAACATACGACGTTGACCGCATCGGCCGCTTCACTTCCGCTTGCCCGCAGGTGCAGTGCCAGTACGCCCCCGAGTTCTCGGCCCGCGCACGCGCTGTCACCATTATTGTAGAATAGATGAAAAACTTTCTCTTTGCAATCCTCGCCTTAGCCGTAGCCGCTTTGCCAGCTACGGCTAAGGTTAAGGTGCGCAAGCAGCAAAACCTCAGCCGCTGGCATATCGCCCCCGCCAACTACAGCGGGCTGACACCCCTAGGCAACGACCGCTACGCCGTGGTGGACGACAAGAGTGCCACCAGCGGCTTCCACATCTTCACAATCCGCCTCAATCCCCGCACCGGCAAGGTGGAG